>PAKP01000001.1 GCA_002706985.1 Sneathiella sp.
CCGCATCTGATCGAACGTGAGGGCGGGGCGATCATCAATCTGTCCTCAGATGCGGCAAAAATCGCGACCCCGGGCGAGGCTGTGATCGGGGGCAGCAAGGCAGGAACCCTGATGTTTACCCGCACCATGGCGCTTGAACAGTCCCGGCACGGCATTCGGGTCAATGCCCTGACACCGTCCATCGTCGCGGGAACGGATGCTTATGACCGTTTGATGGAGAACGAATTTACTAAGCGGCTATTCAAAAAGGCGGAAGAGAAAGCCAAGCTCGGCGTGGTAACACCGGCCGATATCGCCCCGCTTGCCGTTTTCCTGGCGGGCCCCGGCGGCGCCAAGATCACCGGACAGGGGATCAGCGTGAATGGCGGAATTTCCGCGGCATAACAATCCTTTAGTAGAGCAATGGCCGATATACATCCTGCGGGATACTGAATATCGGCCGTTTCGAAAGTAAGCCAGGGCGGAGAGTTATAAAAATCATTTGTCCTGTAGTTAATCTTATAGTAGTATGAATGAATAATCAGTCAGCACTCACAAGGTACCGGTAAAAAATAAACTAATCTTCAAGGGAGATAACGTGATGAAACTACGAAATATGGCGCTAGTAGCGGCCTGCGGCATGGTAACGGCGGTAACTCTGGGCTTCGGCTCAGGCGGAACGGTCGTCTCGACAGCCCAGGCGGCGGAAGTTGAAGGACCGAAAGTTAAATGGCTGCTGTCAACTTGGGGCAAACGCCGCGGGATCATGGAGGGGATGGAATCCTTCTCCGAACAGATTGCCGAGGCGACCGATGGAAACTTTGAGGTTTCCCTTCAGTATGGTGGCGTTCTCTCCGATCCTAAGGAAAACCTTGATGGCCTGAAGATCGGCGCTTTCGAGGCAGCTATGTTCTGCCCATTGTACCACCCATCGAAAACACCGGCAATTACGGGGCTTGATCTGCCGTTTCTTCCTATCACTGATCTGGAAACACGCGCAAAAGTGCATGAAGCCTATCTTCACAATCCGGTTGTTCTGGAAGAGCTCGCCCGCTGGAACGCCTATCCGCTGATGAGCGCCCTGATGCCGAACTATGAGGTCATGGGCAAAGGGGAAGCGCCCCAGAGCATCGAGGACTGGGAAGGTCTGCGTTTGAGCGCCGGTGGCGGTATCGGCGATTTGATGAAATCCATCGGCGCCATTCCGACGGCCGTTCCGGCACCTGAAATGTATCAGTCGCTTGAGCGCGGCGTGATTAATGGCGCTGCCTTCCCTTATACCTACGCATTTGCAGCCTACAAGCTACATGAACTTGCTGACTGGCGGACAGAAAAATCCTCGCTGGGGTCGCTGACCTGTGTTCTGGTTGCCAGCAAGCAGGCGTATGAAGCGCTGCCGCCCCAGTATCAGGAACTGATCGACCGCGTGAAGCCTGGTGCCTACAAGCATCAGATCGATACCTACACCGCGATTGACGAAAAGAACGAGAAGCTCTTTGAAGAAGAAGGCCTTAAGAAGGTCCGTTTCTCGGAAGAGGATGTCGAGCAGATCATGGACAAGGCCGTTCAGCCGAGCTGGGATGCCTGGGTTGCAGCACGCAACGCGGAAGGACTGGACGGACAGGCTCTGCTTGACGAAATCCTTGCCCTCGCAAAAGAAGCGAATACCAACTAACAACGTCGAAATAATAATAACAGACGTTACGCTATGGAAAAATGTGGTCGGCAAATCCTGATTGCCGGACGCATTTTTCCACTAACAGGCACAGTTGGAGGTAAGGATGGGGCGGTTAATAGAGCTGGCTCACAGCATCTTGAGGCAAGTTGAAAATCTGTTCGCCATACTTGCGGGTGTGGTCGTTCTCGTGATCATGGCGCTGGGCGTTGCGGAGGTCATCGGCCGGAGTGCCTTTCGGGCACCGATCCATGGCAGTCTCGATATGGTCGAACAGTTGATGGTCGTTGTCGCGGCGTTCGGGATCGCCTATTGCCAGGCCCATTGGGGCAATGTCCGGATGACGCTGGTTGTCTCCCGGACTACGGGCCGGACCCGCTGGCTGCTGGAGGCTTTGGCCTTGCTTGTCGCCAGCTTCGTTGTAGTCGCTCTAGTCAAAGGCAGTTGGGACAATTTTCTTCGGACCTGGGAAATCGGCGGCAACACCCCGAATATCTATCTTCCTCTCTGGCCAGGTACATTGGCGGTGTGTCTTGCGCTTTGCCTGTTGCTCGCCCGGCTGGTCCTGCAGTTGATCGAGGCTTTACGGCTCATCTCCGATCCGGAGGCGCCGAAAATTACCGCACCGGAAATCGAACCGGCGCAAGAATAGAAACCGTCATTCTATAGTCAGGAAAAATCATGGACCCCTTAACACTTGGTATTGTCGGGATCATTCTTCTGGTGGTGATGATCTTTCTCGGCGTGCCGGTTGCCTATGCATCGGCATTTGTCGGGATCAGTGGATTGTTTATCATGCGCGGCTCACTGACGGCCTTTGGCCTTGCCGGCATCATTCCTTACGCAAACTCTGCGTCCTACTCTTTCAGCGTCCTGCCACTCTTTATTGCCATCGGCTTTCTGGCACTTTATGCGGGGATAACCAGCGGCGCCTATGAGGCGGCCCGAATATGGGTCGGGCGGGCGCCCGGCGGCCTTGCGACGGCCACGATCTTCGCGAGCGCCAGTTTCGCCGCCGTCTCCGGCGCGAGTACCGCCAGCGCCTCCGTCTTTACGCGCCTTGCCATTCCGGAAATGGAGGAACGCGGCTATGACCGGAAATTGGCGGCGGGCGTGGTTGCCGTCGGTGGCACGCTGGCGGCCCTGATCCCGCCGAGCGCCATTCTGGTGATCTACGGGATTATCGTCGAGGAATCGATCGGTCGGCTCTTGCTCGCCGGTCTCGTTCCCGGCCTGATTTCCATCGTTGTCTATATCGTTGTCATCACGATTGTGGTGAAGGTCAATCCGTCACTGGCCCCGCGTCTGGAACCGACGTCACTGTTCAAAAAGCTGCAGGCCCTGACCAAGGTGTGGGGTGTCCTCGCTGTTGTCGGTATCATCCTTGGCGGGATTTATCTTGGCTGGATGACGCCAACGGAATCGGCGGCGATTGGCGCGGCGATTATTCTCGGTATGGCGATGTTCAAGCGCATGAGCTTTGCGAATCTCCGGGACGGCATGCTGGAGACCATCAAGACTACGGCCATGATCTTCATGGTCATCTGGGGCGTGATGGTCTTCGTGCGGTTTCTGGCCTTTACAGGATTGCCCGCGGAAATCACGGCGCTTGTCACCGGTCTTGACGTGCCGCCCATCGTTATCCTGTTTGGCGTCATCGTCATGTATATCCTGATGGGGATGATTCTTGACGGACTGGGCATGATGATGCTCACCCTGCCGGTTATCTATCCGGCGATCATCGGTCTTGGATATGACCCGATCTGGTTTGGCGTCCTGCTTGTCAAGCTGATCGAGGTTGGGATGATCACGCCGCCGGTGGGTCTCAACTGCTATGTTGTGCATGGTGTCCGCCCGGACATACCGCTCGGCGAGGTGTTCAAGGGCGTTACGCCGTTCCTGTTCGGCGAGGCGGTCATCATCGGTATTCTGGTGGCGTTTCCGGAAGTCGTTCTCTTCCTGCCGAACAATATGATGAACTAGATCAACCTGTCGTGCAGCTGTGCGTTTATGAGTGGCGCGCAGCTGCACAAACCCTGCCGCGCAAGATCAAGACTTGGCCTGTCCTTGGCCGTCAGCTTCAGTAGTATTTGGACCAGAACTCCGCGCCCTTTGGGGTGAGGAGAGGACGAACCAGTATTTTCAGGCCCTCCTGGATGTACTCGTCGATAGTGAACTTGTCCTTGTAGACCCAGCTTTTCAGGGCCCAGCTATGGGCATACATCAGGCACTGATACACCATGATGTCGCGGTTAACCTCGATCATGTAGCCCTCGTCGAAGCAGACATCCAGTGCCTCGCGGAGGTGCCGGTTGGTCCGTGTTTCGTCCGCCATCACCAGCTTCTGCATCTCCGGCTTGAGGGACTTCGAACTGCGATAGGCGAGGACGGTCGCGGCCCTGTGGGCATCGACAGAGGAACAGAAGGCGGCGATTGTTGCGCACAGACGGTCGACCGGATGGTGAATGCCGCGCAGGCGAGGGGGGATGTCATTCTCATAGGCATCCAGAACCACCCGCAGGGAATAAAGAAGCAGCTCTTCCTTGCTGTTGAAATACTGATAGATAAAGCCTTGTGAAAACCCGGCTTCACGAGCGATATCCTGAATGGTTGTCTTGTAAAAGCCCTGACGGGAGAAGAGCTTTATGGCGGTTTTGACGATCTGGCCCCGTCTTTCCTCCACGAGTTCCGTGTTGGTGATTTTTGCTTGAAGCCCGTCTGAGAGTTTCGATCCGGCCATCTTGTTTTTCCTGTCGTCTATTTAGGCACTACTATCACTAATATTGAGGCATGCTGCCCTGTTACTGAATGATTAGTATATCGATTGTATGGCAGATTTTACATTCTCCCGAAAATAAACACCAATTCATTTTTAAAAAATATGACTCCGCTGTTGCTTTGATGTCATTTTCCGGTGATCTTGCATGGCGGATATGAGGGACGGCAATGGATCAGCCCTCTCGCACTGTGTCCCTGTATAAGCGGCTTCTCAATTTCGTCGGATATCAGGGGCATTCTGTCTCGGTTGTTGTTCGGCATTCGGCAGCAAGAATTTTAAAAAATGGATTGACAAAATTTATTGAATGACTAATCATTCAGTTACAAAAAACAACAAATGCAAGCCAGCTATAATTGAGTAGAGAAAGCTTGAATCGGACCTGAAGGAGAGTATCCGTCATACGGGTTCAGATAGCAGGCAATGCAGATTTTGAGGCGTAATTTTAATGTTGGTTCGAATGCCCGGAGGCTTAAGATATAGCCTAATGTGGCTTGGCCTGAAGACGGGCCGGTCCGAATATCTGACGGGTGGAGAAAGCTGATGAGAAGTTTGATAACAGGGGCGAGTAAGGGCATCGGGCGCGCGGTGGCGCTCAGGCTGGCCGTACCGGGGGCGAAGCTGGCCCTTGGCGCCTCAACGCATAGCGATGAGCTGAAGGAGGTCATTCGCGAGGCTGAGGCCAAGGGGGCCGAAGCCATCCCGGTTATCGGCGATTTGTCCGATCCGGATGTGCCGGGAAAGATCGCCGCCGAGTGCGTTAAGGCATTTGACGGCCTGGACGCCGTTATCAGCAATGCCGGTATTTCCATTCCGTCCGCCATCGGGGATATCAAGCTCGAAAACTGGGATCGGGTGTTTGCGGTGAATGTCCGCGCTCCCATGCTACTCGCCCAGGCCGTTCATGAACCGCTCAAGGCGGCCAAGGGGGCTTTTGTCGCCATCGCCTCGATGTCCGGTGTGCAGCCTTATCCCGGAATGGGTCCTTACAGTTCGTCCAAGGCGGCGTTGATCATGTTTGCCCGTCAGCTGGCGCTGGAATGGGTTGCTGATGGTATTCGCGTTAACACCATTTCGCCGGGACTGTTCCGCACCGCATTGACGGAAAAAGTCTATTCCGACGAGACCATAAAGAAACAGCGAGAGGCCATGGTCCCTGCGGGCCGGATCGGCGATCCGGCAGAGGACCTGGCCGGAGTGATCGAGTTTCTCCTGACGTCTGGATCGACCTATATGGTGGGTCAAAACATTGTCGTGGACGGTGGCCTGATCGAATCGATCCAGGCGAAAATTGCTGGTCGGCCAGCAACAAAAGGCTGACCGGCATGAAGTTTCCTTCTCCAAATCCGGCGGTAGCTGAACGTTATTACACCGAAGCCCATTGGCGTTTCGACAGTACCTCCCAACTGTTCGAGAACATGGTGCGGCACCATTCGGAACGGACGGCGCTGTCGGATGCGGAGGGGAACTTCTTTACCTATCGGGAACTCCACGCCCATGTTGAGAGTGTCGCTACCTGTTTTGCTGACGCCGGGATCGGGGAAGAGGATATCGTTACGATCTGTGCGCCAAACTGGTGGCAGACGGTGGTCTGCATCCTCGCGACGCTCCGGGTGGGCGCGATCATCAATCCGGTGCCGATGACCTATGGCTGGAAAGACATCAAATATGTCGTTGATACCTGCGAGAGTAAGGCGCTCATTCTTGCAGGCAAGTTCCGGAATGCGGATCATACCGCCCATATCGAGGATATTCTCGGGCCCGGCCATGGCAAGAAACTCGTCATCCAGCTTGCAGTAGGGGCGCAGCAGGCCGGTGTGCCATTTGATACGCTGCTGGGCAAGGGTGAATGCGCCGTTCCGCTGCCGTCGAAGCCCGACAATGTGGCGGCCATCCTGTTTACCTCGGGCACGGAATCGAAACCCAAAGGCGTTGTTCATACCCATAACACGATCCTCTATGGTGAGCGCTGCTTCGTCGAAACGCTGGAGCTTGGCCCCGAGGATACCTGCTTTATGGCATCGCCGATCTCCCATGCCAGCGGTTTCCTGCACGGTGTGATCCTGACCCTGACAACCGGGGGGCATCTTTCCATTCTCGATATCTTCACGGCGTCGGCGGCGGTGGATCAGATGAGGCGCGACAGCGCGACCTGGACCATGGGGGCGACACCGTTCCTCGTGGAAACCTCCAATGAGCTGAAAGCCAGAAACGCGACCTTGCCTGCCTTGCGCTATTTCCTCTGCGGCGGGGCGCCGCTGCCGGAATCGGTTGTCCGCCGGGCGATGGAGACAGGCATGCGGGTCCTGAGCGTCTATGGATCGACGGAAAGCCCGCCGCATACGGTTGTCTGGCCGTCCGATCCGCCGGAAAACGCCTGGACGACCGATGGCCGCGCCGCCGGTGACGGGATCGAAATCCGCATCGTCGATGAAAATGGCGATGAATGTCCCGAAGGGGAAATCGGCGAAGAATGGTCCCGCGGGCCGAATACCTTTCTCGGATACCTGAATGCGCCGGAGATTACAGCAAGGTCGCTCGATTCAGATGGCTGGTATCATTCCGGCGATCTTGCCTATCAGCGCCCGGATGGCTCCATCCGGATTTCCGGACGAATCAAGGACATGATCGTTCGCGGCGGCCAGAATATCGCTGCCCGGGAAGTCGAGGAACTGCTGATCCAGATACCGGGCTGTCTCGAATGCGCGCTGGTCGGCATTCCCCATGAGCGGCTGGGCGAGACGGGCGGCGCGGTGCTGGTGATGGAACCCGGCCATGTTGTCGGTGTTCAGGAGGTGTATGACCTGCTGGTTGCGCAGGGCGTGGCCAAGTTCAAGATCCCGGAGCGGGTCGAATGCTGGGATGCGCTGCCCAAGACCCCAAGCGGAAAAATACAGAAGTTCAAAGTACAAAAAATGCTGGCTGAAGGCATAAAAGGCGAGGGAGACGTCCGGTGATAGAAGTGATTGAAAATGGAAATGTCTGTGACATTGTTTTGGACACACCACCGGTAAATGCGATCAATGACGGCTTTCTGACCGAATTTTACAGAGCGCTGGATCACATCGAGACCGCTGCGCCGACCGTCATTCTGATTCGCAGCACCCAGAAGGTTTTCTGCGCCGGGGCCGACCTCAAGGGCATTCAGCAGCATTTCCAGTCCGACAGCGGTATTGAGGACATGATCACCTATGTCCGGGCGATGCACAGGCTCTTTGACCGGCTGGAAAAATTCCCGGCGGTGACCATGGTGGCCATCAATGGCGCGGCGCTTGGCGGCGGTCTGGAACTGGCGCTCAGCTGCGATCTTCGGGTGGCGGCCCATGAGGCCAGGATGGGGTTGCCGGAAGCGCAGGTCGGCATGATCCCTGGTGCCGGAGGAACCCAGCGGCTGACCCGTCTTTGCGGACCGGGCGTTGCCAGCCGGATCATTCTCGGATGTGAAACCGTTGATGGCGCCGAGGCGGAGCGCATCGGGCTTGCCGAGAAAAGCTGTCCGCTTGCGGATCTGGAAACGGTCAGCCGGGACTGGGCGGCGAAGATCGGTAACCTCGCGCGGCCGGCGCTGCTCGCCTCGAAAGAATGTATTGCGGCCTATTCGGACCATGAGACGGACGGATACGCCCTGGAACTCGAAAAGCCGAAGATAACCATGCGCTCGCAGGAGGCACAGGACCGGATTGCGGCGTTCTTCAGCAAGTAAATGATGACCCTTAACTAGAAAAGAGAAAAAAATGGATATTACAGGCAAAATCGCTCTGATCACCGGCGGCGCGTCGGGCATCGGGGCCGCGATCTGCGAAACCTTCGCCAAGGCGGGCGGCCATGTCATTGTTTCCGACATCAATGTTGAGGGCGGCGAAAAGGTTGCCAAATCGATCACCGAGAGCGGCGGCACCGCGTCCTTCCTGCAGCTCGATGTGACCGACGAGGCCTCCGTCGAGGCGGCGGCAACCAGCATCGAGAAGGAACATGGCAAGCTCGATATCTTCGTGAGCGCGGCCGGGTGGGACATTATTGAACCCTTCATGAAGAACACACCTGAATATTGGGACAAGATCATGGGCCTTAATTTCATGGGACCGGTTCGCCTGACGCGGGCGGTTATCCCTTTGATGATGGAAGCGGGCGGCGGCAAGATCGTTATGGTCAGTAGTGACGCCGGACGCGTCGGTAGCTTCGGCGAGACGGTCTATGCGGGCGCCAAGGGCGGCATCATCTCTTTCACCAAATCCCTCGCCCGGGAAATGACCCGCAGCAACATCAATGTGAACTGCGTTTGCCCGGGGCCGACCGATACGCCGCTTTTTGCCTCCCAGCCGGACAAGCTGAAAACGGCGCTGACCAATGCCATTCCGATGAAACGCGTCGGCAAGCCGAGTGAGGTTGCCGATGGTGTCCTGTTCTTTGCCTCCCCGCGCTCCTCCTTCTGTACCGGACAGGTCCTGAGCGTCAGCGGTGGCCTGACAATGGCGGACTAAGATATGCTGGATGAAATCTATTTTGATGAGAGCACGGCCGAAATCCGTGAAATGGTGCGCCGCCTTGCGGCCGATCATATAACACCGCTTGCCGAAGAATGTGATGCGGCGGACCGGTTTCCCGAGGAACTGCTCCCCATCCTTTCCGATGCGGGGCTTCTGACCATGCCGATGCCGGAGGAATATGGCGGTATCAATGCGAGCGCGCAGGTGCTTTCCGTCGTGCTGGAGGAGATCGGATATTCCTATGCGACCATGGGGCCGGTTCTGCTCTCCACCTATTCGCCGCTTAAAATCGTGGCGGAGGCGGGTAAGCCACACCAGCAGGAAGCCTTCTTCAAGTCGATGACCTCGAAACCCTCGATCGCCGCTTTCTGCCTGTCGGAGCCGCATTGCGGATCGGACGCGCGGGCCATGAAAACCATGGCGGTAAAGAAGGGTGATCAGTGGCAGATCAACGGCACAAAACGCTGGATCACCAATGGCGGGGTTGCCGACTGGTATCTGCTGTTCTCGCGGACGGGCAAGGAAAAGAACGATTTCGCCGTTTTCGTCGTTCACAAGGACACGAAGGGGCTCAGCTTCGGCAATCAGGAAAAGAAGATGGGGTTGAAAGGCGGGCCGATCTGCGATGTTATCTTCGAGGACGTCATGGTGCCGGACGAATGCCTGATCGGCGAGGTCGGTGATGGCTGGAAAATTCTCGACGGTGTTGCCAATGCCATGCGGTGCTGGGGCGCGGCGGCGATCACCCTCGGGATTGGCCGCGCCGCCTATGATATTGCGGCGGCCTATGCCAATGAGCGCGAGGCCTTTGGGCAATCCATCGCCCGTTTCCAGGGCATCGGCTTCATGCTGGCCGATATGGCCACCCAGCTCCGGGCGTCCCAGCTGCTGGTCCGGGATACCAACTGGCGGGTGGACCGCGAACTCCCCAACGTCAGCTACGATACCCTGTCGCAGGTCGGTATGGCCAAGATACAGGCGACCGATACGGCGATGAAGGTCACGACCGACGCCGTCCAGATCCTCGGCGGCTATGGCTATATGCGCGAATATCATGTCGAGAGGCTGATGCGCGACGCCAAGGCCTTCCAGATCCTTGACGGTTCAAACCAGATCCAGCGGCATATTCTCAGCCGCGAGATCGTTAAATCCTTTTCATAGAACATTTGAGCAAAAGAAAGAAAAACAATGGAATATACAGACGTAAAATATGAGGTGAGCGACGGCATCGCGACCATCACCATCGACCGCGAGGACCGCTTCAACTGCTTCCGTGGCCGCACCATTGAAGAGCTGCTCCATGCGTTCAAGCGGGCCTGGGCCGACAAGGGCGCGGCGGTTGTCATCCTGACGGCGGCGGGCCAGAAGTCCTTCTGCGTTGGCGGCGACCAGAAGGAAATGAAGGAAAAGGGCACTTATGGCGCCAGCCAGAACGGCCTTTGGGAAATCGATGATCTGCATAATGTCATCCGCGATATACCGAAGCCGGTTATTGCCGCCGTCAATGGTTATTGCATCGGTGGCGGTCATGTTCTGCATGTGATCTGCGATATCACCATCGCCGCCGAACATGCGAAATTCGGTCAGGCGGGCCCGAAAGTTGGCTCCTTTGATGCCGGCTGGGGCACGGCTTATCTCGCCCGGACCGTCGGCGAAAAGCGGGCGCGGGAAATCTGGTTCTTCTGCCAGCAATACACGGCGGAACAGGCGTTGGACTGGGGGCTGGTCAACAAGGTCGTGCCTGCCGATAAACTTCAGGAAGAGGCACGCGCTGTCGCGCAGCATGCGGTTGCCCTCAGCCCCGGCGCCCTCCGTTTCCTCAAGCATTCCTTCAATGCGGACTCCGCCGCGATCTTCGGCCAGGCAAAAATGGCGGGTGACGGACTTGCAATGTTCGTCAAATCGGACGAAGCTAGGGAAGGTAACGCGGCCTTCAATGAAAAACGGGCACCTGATTTCTCCGCCTATCGTATCGGCGGCGTGGAACTGCCGGAGTAGGTCTCGGGCAGTCACTCGATCGTCAGAAACCTGTTGTTCGACATGCGCGGCTGAAAGGGAGGGGACCCTCTTTTTCAGCCGTTCCGATTCCGGGGCGGTTACCCGGCAGGCCTTTGAAAATGCAGGATGAAAGACGGGGAGATGACATGACAATGGATAAGGACGCGGCGGATCTTCTGGCGCTGCGGATAAAAGCACAAGCCCCCTCTTATTGTGACCTCTCCCCCGAGGCGGCGCGCGCCGATATGAAGGCCGCGCGAGAGGCGATGAAGCTCACCCCGGAAGGGGTGGGCGAGGTGCAGGACTTCGTCGCCAAAACGCCGGAGGCTAATATAAAGCTTCGGTTCTACCGGCCGGACAAGGACAGGGAAGCAGGCCGGCTTCCCTTGCTCATTTTCTATCATGGCGGCGGCTGGGTGATCGGGGATATCGACACTCATGATTTTCTGTGCCGCCAGATAACGAACGCAGTCGGTTGCGCCGTTCTGTCGGTCGATTACCGGCTGGCGCCCGAACATAAATTCCCGGCGGCGGTTGACGATTCGATGGAGGCGATGCGCTGGGCTTTTGCCAATGCGGACAAGCTGGATGTCGATGTCGCGCGGGTGGCGGTTGGCGGTGATAGCGCCGGCGGCAATCTCTCGGCTGTCATGGCCATTTATGCGCGGGACGGGTTGCTGCCGTCGATCAAATACCAGATGCTGATCTACCCTTGCACTGACCTGACGATGACCCGGCGCTCCTATGATGTGGATGAGGAAGGGCTGCCGCTCTCCACGAAGACCATGTTCTGGTTCCGCGATCATTACCTTAGGGGATGCGAGGATGAGGTTGACTGGCGCGCATCGCCGCTTTTCGCGCCTTCGCTTAAGAATGTCGCGCCCGCCTATGTGATGACTGTGGGGTATGATCCGCTGGCGGATGAGGGGGATGCCTATGTCCGGCGTCTGCGTCAGGCCGGTGTGGAAGTGGAGCACCGGCATTATCCGGGTCAAATCCACGGGCTGGTGACGCTCGGGGCCTTTCTGCCAACAGCCGAACCGGCCATCGCCGAGGTCTGCGACCGTCTTCGGACCGCCTTGTTCGACTGATACATCGGGGCGGTTTTCTCCGCTATCGGAACGGCCGCTCATGGATTAAGATGCCGGATTTCCAGTCGGGAATATCCATAAGCAGGATGGAATGGCGGAACAGGTGAGCACAGAACACACGGCACAGGATATCATCGTCATCGGCGCCGGGATTATCGGCATCACCACGGCGATTGAGCTGTTGCATATGGGTGCGAAAGTGACGGTGCTCGACCGTGAAGGGGTTGCCGCCGGGGCGTCGCGCGGCAATGCCGGGGCCTTTGCTTTTTCCGATGCGTCGCCCGTGGCCTCTCCCGGGATCATGAAGAAAGCGCCGAAATGGCTGTTCGATCCGCTGGGCCCGCTCTCCGTTCCGCTGCCCTATGCGCTGAAAATTGCCCCCTGGATGTATCGTTTCTGGCGCGCAAGCAAGCCCGATCAGGTGAGGGCGGGGGTGGCGGCGCTCGTCGCGCTCATGAATGCATCGCGGGAACGGCTCGTCCCTTTCATGGAGATGACGGGCACCCATAATATGCTGCGCCAGCATGGAAACCTGCAGCTTTATGAATCGCGAAAAGCTTTTGAGGAAAGCCTGCCCGGGTGGCGGGAGCGGGCGGCCCGCGGCGTTGATTTCACGGCGCTCGCCAGCCCGGAGGAGATCGCCGAGCATCAGCCCGGCATCGACCGACGCTTCGTGGGCGCAATCCATACCAATGACTGGTATGGCATTTCCGACCCCAAGGATTACACGGTCGCGCTCGGGGCGCATTTCGAAAGCCGGGGCGGGACAATCCGTATCGCGGAGGCAAATGCGCTCGAAGCAACGTCTGGCGGCGCGTCCGTTCTTCTCTCCGACGGGACGCGGCTTTCGGCGGATCGGATAATCGTTGCCGCCGGGGCCTGGTCGCACCGCCTGGCCCGGACGATCGGCGATCATATCCCGCTCGAAACGGAGCGCGGCTATAACACTACGTTGCCCGTCGGGGCGTTTGATTTGAGACGTCAGCTTTCGTTCGAAGAACATGGCTTTGTCATCAGCCCGCTGTCGAGCGGCGTTCGCGTGGGCGGCGCGGTGGAGCTTGGGGGGCTTAGTCTGCCGCCCAACTATCGCCGGGCGGACGCATTGCTGAAGAAGGCGAAATCCTTCCTGCCAGGCCTCAAGACGGAAGGCGGAACGCAATGGATGGGGTTTCGCCCGTCGCTGCCGGATTCGATTCCGGTCATCGGCCCCGCGTCCCGAACCGACAGAATTACCTACGTCTTCGGTCACGGGCATCTCGGCCTTACGCAATCCGCCGGGACGGCGCGGATCGTGGCGAACCTTGTCATGGGGCGGGAGAATACGGTCGATCTCGCGCCGTATCGCCCGCAACGGTTTTAGGGGCAGGCCATGACGCAAACTATATTCCAGTGCATAGATGGTCATACCTGCGGCAATCCGGTCCGGCTGGTCGCTGAGGGCGGACCCGAGCTGGACGGTGATACCATGCTGGCGCGGCGCGCAAGTTTTGTTGCCGAGCATGACTGGGTTCGGACCGGGCTGATGTTCGAGCCGCGCGGCCATGACCAGATGTCGGGCAGCATCCTGTATCCGCCAACGCGGGAGGATTGCGATGTCGGGGTGCTGTTCATCGAAACCTCCGGCTGCCTCGCCATGTGCGGTCATGGCACCATCGGCACGGTGACCATCGCCATCGAACAGAGCCTTGTCACCCCGCGGGAGCCGGGACGATTGCGCCTTGATACACCGGCCGGGCTGGTCATTGCGGACTATCGGCAGGTTGGCCCTTATGTCGAGGAAGTAAGGATTACGAATGTGCCGTCTTTCCTCTATGCGCGCGGGCTGACGGTTGACTGTCCGGGGCTTGGCGAGATCACCGTCGATGTCGCCTATGGCGGCAATTTCTACGCGATTGTCGAGCCACAGAAAAATTTCACCGATATGGCGGATTATACGGCGCTGGAGTTGATCGGCTGGAGCCCGAAACTGCGGGCGGCGCTCAATGAAAAATACGACTTCATCCATCCCGAGCAGCCCGACATCAACGGCCTTACCCATATCATGTGGACCGGAAACCCGACGCACACCGGAGCATCCGCGCGGAACGTCGTCTTCTACGGGGATAAAGCGCTGGATAGGTCACCCTGCGGCACAGGCACCTCGGCGAGAATGGCGCAGCTGGCCGCGCGCGGCACGCTGTCCGTCGGTGATGAGTTTATCCATGAAAGCATTATCGGCTCCGAATTCAGGGGCCGGGTGGAGGAGAAAGCGACCGTCGCCGGTCAGGATGCGATCATCCCTTCCATCGGGGGGTGGGCGCGGGTCACCGGCTTTAACCGCATCATCATCGATGACCGCGACCCCTTTGCCCATGGCTTCGTCGTCAGGTAAAGCGGCGGGCTTGCGCTTTGCTGCCTTAAAGGCATAAAATCAGGGACCGCAAAGGCGGATTCCGGATGCAGGAATAAGCAAGAACAAGAAAACCATCGGATAAGGAAAACCACATGCCAAAAATTTCCGTCAACGGCGTCGAGCTGGAATATGAGACGCGGGGCGAACCCTCCGGAGAACCAATCGTCCTCATCGGTGGCGTCGGGGTGCAGCTTGCCGCTTGGAATGAAACCTTCCTGGATGCCCTGGCCCGCAGCGGATTTTACGTCATCCTGTATGACAATCGTGACATCGGCAAATCCACCAAGTTCGATGACTGGGGACCGGCGGACATCCCGGCGGCCTTCGCCCAGGCGCGCGCGAGAGAGACGGTCTCGGCGCCTTATACCCTTGAAGATATGGCGGACGACGCGGCGGAACTGATTGTGGCGCTGGGTATCGAAAAGGCGCATTTTCTCGGAAGTTCCAACGGCGGGGCAATCGCCCAGACGCTGGCCTATCGTCGGCCCGAGCGGGTGAAATCGCTGGTTTCCGTCATGGCGACCTCCGCCCGGCGCGGATTGCCGCGGCCGGAGGGAAAGGCCGCCGAATGGCTGACCGCGCCACGCAATCCGTCGGGAACCCTCGAAGGCGCCATGGACGAGGCGGTGGAGACAGCCGGTATCATCGGCAGTCCCGGCTTCCCGCGCGAGGAAGCCAAGATACGGGAGGAGGCCGCCATGCTCTACAAGCGGTCCTTCTATCCCGATGGCAACAGTCGGCATCTGCTGGCGAGCCTTGCCTCCGGTGATAGCCGGGTTGCGCATCTGTCCGAGATTACCGCGCCGACCATGGTCATTCATGGCCGCGAGGATCCGCTCGTCCCGCTGGGCTGTGCCGAGGATGTGCAGAAATCCATTCCCGGCGCGGAAATCGTCGTCATTGATGGCATGGGCCATGACATACCTGACGGGGCGGTTCCGAAGATTGTCGAGGCGATTGC
This sequence comes from Sneathiella sp., assembly GCA_002706985.1. GTDB lineage: Bacteria > Pseudomonadota > Alphaproteobacteria > Sneathiellales > Sneathiellaceae > Sneathiella. The sequence continues at coordinate 15,360 of PAKP01000001.1, forward strand.
GCGGAATGCCAAAAGAGCGGATTGATCCCGCCCGCTCTCTCTAAGGCCACGACAGAAAGGCTGCAAAATGACAACAGAGTTTTCCGAATTTCTCACGCCGGGGCCGACCGTCGATTCCGATAGCCCCGATATCGTCGCCTTTGTCGAGCGGGTTCTCGGCGGCAATGACGGGTCCGACAAGGAGAAAGCCATCAAGCTTTACTACGCCGTGCGCGATGAACTCCGTTACGATCCTTACAGCTCGACACTGGAAGTGGAGGGGTTGAAGGCAAGCCGGACCTTGCGCGAGGGGCGGGGATACTGCGTTTCCAAGGCGATCCTGCTGGCCGCGGCCTGCCGGGCAGCGGGGATTCCGGCCCGGCTCGGCTATGCGGATGTCCGCAATCACATGTCGACGGAGAAAATGCGCGAGAGGATGCAGACGGATATTTTCTACTGGCATGGCTATACCGATATTTACCTGGATGGAAAATGGGTTAAATCCACACCGGCCTTCAATATCGAGCTGTGCGACAAGTTCGGCCTGATGCCGCTTGATTTCGACGGGGAGGAGGATTCGATCTATCATCCGATCGACAAATCGGGTAATCGCCATATGGAATATCTCAACTATCGCGGCGCGTATACGGAACCGCCGCTTGACGATATGCTGGAGACTTTCGTGACCCATTATCCGCATTGGCGCAATCGCGTGAACAGCGCCGAGGGCGACTTCGACGCCGAGGTCAGCGCGGAGGTGTCGGCCGCCGGACAGGACAAACAGGATATGTGACAACCCGCGTCGATTGGCGTAAGCTACTCCCCAACAGGGACATTACGGGAGGAATGCATGTCAACTGCGCATGAACAGGCGCCGGCAGGGAAGGCCGGTGCGGACAAACCGATTATCGCGCCGGTCGATAACCGCTCTTACGTAGCGGGGGACAAGTCGGCGCCGCTGCGTCACCAGACGATACCAGAGATGCTGCGCGAGACGGTTTCCAATTTCGGATCGCGAGAGGCCATTACCTTCCCGCTTCAGGATATCTCGCTGACCTATGAGGAACTGGCCCGCCGGGTGGATGCGCTAGCCGCAGGGCTGCTCGCGCTCGGCCTTGAGAAGGGGGACCGGATCGGTATCTGGTCGCCGAACAATTTGCAATGGATCCTGACGCAATATGCAACGGCGCGGATCGGCCTTATCCTGGTCAATATCAATCCCGCCTACCGCCTGTCGGAGCTGGAATATGCGCTGAACAAATCCGGCTGCCGGGCGTTGATCGCGGCGGAGAAATTCAAGACATCGGATTATCTCAAGATGATCCGCACCCTCGCGCCGGAGCTGGAGACGGCGGAGCCGGGGGCGCTTCGTGCCGCGAAGCTGCCCTCCCTTGAAATCGTGATCGGCCTTACGGACGATCCGGGACCGGGCATCTATCCTTTTTCAAAGATCGAGACACTGGGCGGGGAAGCAGAGCGGGCGCGCCTCGACGAGATCACCGAGAGCCTGACCCCGGACGATCCCATCAATATCCAATTCACCTCCGGCACGACCGGGGCGCCGAAAGGGGCGACGCTGACCCATTTCAATATCGTCAACAACGCAGCCCACACTGTCGGGCGCATGAATTTCACCGAGGAGGACCGGCTCTGTATTCCGGTGCCGCTCTATCACTGTTTCGGCATGGTGATGGGTTCGCTCGGCTGTGTGAGCAAGGGCGCGGCGATGGTCTTCCCCGGCGAGGCCTTCGATCCGGAGGAGACATTGCTGGCCACCTCCCGCGCGCGCTGCACGGCGCTCTATGGGGTGCCGACGATGTTCGTCGCCATGGTTGACCATCCGCGCCTGAAGGAGCTGGATTTTTCCAGCCTGCGGACCGGCGTGATGGCGGGTGCGCCTTGCCCGATCGAGGTGATGAAGAAGGTGATCGACCGTATGAATATGTCCGAGGTGACGATCTGCTATGGCATGACGGAAACCTCTCCGGTCTCCTTCCAGAGCAATGTTGATGATCCGCTGGAAAAGCGCGTCTCCACCGTCGGACGTATCCATCCGCATGTCGAAGTCCGGGTGGTCGGGGAGGACGGGGCCGATGCCCCGGTCGGCGCCAGCGGGGAGCTTTGGACGCGCGGCTATTCCGTGATGCAGGGCTATTGGGACGATGCCGATAAAACGAGCGAGGCCATCGTTGACGGCGGCTGGATGCGCACGGGCGATCTCGCGACGCTGGATGAAGAAGGCTATTGCCGGATCGTCGGCCGGCTGAAAGACATGATCATTCGCGGCGGCGAGAATATCTATCCCCGGGAGATCGAGGAATTCCTCTTCACCCATGAGGATGTTCAGGAAGTGCAGGTCTTTGGCGTGCCGAGCGAGAAGTATGGCGAGGAGGTCTGCGCCTGGATCGTTTTACGCGCCGGATCCTCCCTCGATGAGGAGGGGGTGAAGGCCTATTGCAAGGACCAGATCGCCCATTACAAGGTGCCGCGCCATGTCCGCTTCGTAAAGGAACTGCCGATGACCGTCACCGGGAAACCGCAGAAATTTATTATGCGGGACCAGATGGTGGAGATGCTGATAAACGGAAATTAACCGGTTAAATTGGTAAAAAACATACCTCCTATATTGCTGTAGGGTAGTGCCGTATTTATTTGAATTAATTATATTTTTTCGATTATACCTTGGCGGCGTGTGTCTCGAAGATATCCCTGGCGCGGGCCCAGATGCCGCTCTCTATCCGGTCCAGCGACTTGAGCGACGGCAAGAGTTGCGCCGCATAATCCTCGCTGCTTTCCACCGGCAGCAGGGACGGCAGGTTGTCGATGGCCATCACGTCGAGCGGTGGCACCTTCGCTACGCGGATCACCGGATGATCGAATGAGGTGGCGTGATCATATATCGGGATGGGATTGAACGGACTGCTCGGATCGCAGGAGACATCGGCGATCACCGAGAGCCGCCGCTCACTGGCAAGTGCGGATTTAGGCACGAAGACCGGAACGCCGTCGCGGGCGAGGATACAGTTTACGAAGATATCGCGATCGAGAATTTCCGGGAAGGGGCCGCCATGGGCCGTTTCCGCCATATCCCATTTCAGGACCTCGAGGCCGAGCGCCTCCAGACAGTCGCTTGCGCCCGTGCCGACCCGTCCCAATGCGCCGATGACAATCGCATCCGGCCCGGCGATCCCGTCGTTCCGGAGGGCCGCAAGGTTTGTTTTGAGCTCGCTCACCAGCGCATCGCGGCCCGGATAAACGCTCACTTTTTTTGGGCCCGGCCCAGCGCCACGCTTCTCCTCGATCCAGACCATCAGCCCGATGGCTGCGCCTGCGAAGCCTGCCCAGTAGCCGAAGGCGGCGACACGGCGGCCGCTCTCGTCGGTGAGATATTCAAGATCATACAGCGCGCCGCCACCTGCCTTGAACCGGCGGAGAAGGGCAGGGCCATCCGCCTGTCCCTTGAAGGCATGACCGAACATGATATGGCGGTGCGGAAGCGGGGAATCGCCTGTCGGCAGTTCCTTGAGGCCGAAAATAATGGCGTCTTTTGGCGCATCCGGCCAGCTTCCCTCAGTGGCGATGGCGCATCCTGTCTTGCGATAAGCCTCAATGGGAATGGCGCGGCAGCCTGATTCCTCCACCGTGACGGACATCCCCGCCGCCATCAGGGCGCGCACGCCCTCCGGTGTGACACCGACCCGTTGCTCATTTTCGCGCTGCGCGGCGCGTACCCAGATATGGGTCATGTCCCTCTCCTCATTTCCTTATCTATATCGTGATTTGGCAGGCGGTCAAAGCCTGCGTTCCGGTTCCGTCTTAAAAAGGGACGGAGAAGCTGATCGCCCCGAATTCGTCCGGGTCGGACTGGCCTTTATATTCGCGGGACCGGAAAACATGGGTGAAGGCCAGCCGGGCGGAGCGAAGAGTGAGGGCGACGCCGACCTGCGCATCGCCAACGAAGGGTTCCTTGTCGACGCTGCGGCTGTCCCTGAAGGTGTTGCCGTCGAGGAAGATGTTATGGGCGACGGCGCGGGCGTCGAGACCGGCGAAGAAATAGAGCCCGACATCGTCCGTCTGCTCAAAAAAGCCGGAGCCGGGAAGCCCCGGCTGGATGCGCGGCGGCCCATAATCATTCGGCAGGTTCCAGCCGAAGCGCAAGGTCGCGCCCGCGTTGGCGTAGGTGTAGATATTGCCGAGCGCCCCGCCGACATGCGGCGTCACATCGACGGAAATCCCGGCGATCTCCTCGGAGACCAGCGCCCGCCAGCTCCGCTGGTAAGTCAGCACCAAGCCGGGTTCGTCCTTGAGCTGCGTATCCCATCCTTGCGGCTTGGGTGAACCGATGACCTTGTGAATAAATTCCTGTGACTGCTCGGCAAGGGAGGAGGGACCGACGACACCGAATTGCAATTGCAGCTGATCGAGCTGTTTCTCCCCGGTTTCCACCACGATCCCGACAGCGCCATAAAGCCAGCCCGCATAGGGGCGCTGGTCCAGCGGCGGGTTTGGATCGGAGATATCGTTCGGCGTATACATATTCTGGCCGATGGCGTAGCTGGAACGGACCAGCCCTTCATCCGGAAAGAAGGGAAGCAGTCTTGCCGCTTTCAATGCCCAGACCGGCGCCTTGTCCGGCTCCGACATCCAGGCGAGCTGCACGCCGTTGGTGTAGTCCCGATCCAGACCGAAGAAGAGGTCATTCTCCAGAACGAAGGTGAAGGTGCCGTCCTCCGCCTCTTCCGTCTCGATGACGTCATTGGCGAGGGCGTAAAAGCCTGAGGAGAGCATCAGCCCGGCGGCAAGAATGGCGGATCGTAAAAATGTCATCGGGAGGAATTATCCCTGGATCATGGTGATAATATGGTCATGCATACGCCATTTTGCGCCCGCGCGCATTTATTTTATCGCCCCGATGCAGAACCAGGGATCAGGTTCCGCTTAGTCTTGCCTTCTCGGCAGCGCGGGCGGCGGCATATTCATCGGCAATCTCCGCGACCAGTTCCGCCGTGGTCTTGACGGCGCTGACACCGGATACCGTATGACCGGCGGACCAGATATCCTTCCAGCGTTTCGGGTCGGACTCCTTGACTTCCGGGTTGATGTCCTTGGTGATATCGATCTCGCCGCGCTCCGCGAGGTTGTCCGGATCGAGCCCGGCCCGCAGGATGGAGGCTTTCAGCATGTTCGCGGGCAATCCGGTAAAGGCCTTGGTGAGCAGGATATCGTCTGCCCGCGAGTCGACCAGCATTTGCTTGTAGACCGGGCTCGCCATGCTTTCCTCGGTCGCGATGAAACGGGTGCCCATATAGCCGAGATCGCAGCCGAGCGCCTCGGCCACCTGCAGGCTGCGGCCATCCGTGATGCCACCGGCGAGCACGATCGGCCCGTCAAAGAAACGGCGGACATCCTGAACGAAGACGAACGGGTTGATCCAGCCTGTCTGGCCGCCTGCGCCCGCCGTCAGCAGCACAAGCCCGTCCGCCCCGGCGGCGACGGCTTTCTCCGCATGATGCACCGTCGCGACGTCGGAAAAGACCAGCGTGCCGATGTCATGCAGCGGTTCCAGAACGGGTGTCGGCGGGCCGACGCTGGTAATGACGATCTTCGGCCGGTGACGGAGCAACACATCGAGATCCGCCATGACCCGGCTATTGGATTTATGGACGATGAGGTTGGGGCAATAGGGCGCTAAGGGGGAGGTTCCCTCCGCTGCCGCCGTTGCCAGCCGGTTCTCAATCTCCTTGATCCAGTGATCCAATTCCTCCGTGCTCCGGCAGTTAGCCGTCGGGAAGGAGCCGATGACCCCCGCCGCGCAGGTCGCAACGACCAGCTCCACCCCGGAGACAAGGAACATGGGAGCGGCAATCAGCGGCAGGCGCAAACTGTTTTTCAGCGCCGTAAAATCTTGTGTCGTCATCTCAGATACGTGTCTCCCGGTTTTCCCAATATTTCGCGCGAAGGTCCCGCTTCAGGACCTTGCCGACCGCGCTCCTCGGGAGCTGGTCGATAAAATCGACGGATTTCGGCGCCATCACGCTGCCCAGCTTTTCCTTGCAGAGCGCAATCAGTTCTTCGGCGGTGACGCTGGTTCCCGGCGCCCGCTCGATCACAGCCTTGACGGCCTCTCCCCATTTTTCATCCGGTACGCCGATAACGGCGCAGTCCTGAACGGCCGAGTGCTGGGCCAGAACCTGCTCAACCTCCAGCGGGAAGACATTGAACCCGCCGCTGATGATCAGNTCGCGCTTGCGGTCGCTGATATANANATAGCCGTCCGCNTCGCGATAGCCGAGNTCGCCGGTATGCTGCCAGCCNTCCTTGTGAATGGCGGCGGTNGCCTCCGGATCATTAATGTAGCGGAACATCACCGTNGGTCCCTTNAGNACAATTTCGCCGACTTCATCCGGCCCGAGCAATTCGCCGTCNTCATTCATGATCTCGATACAGCTGATNGTTGCCGTNGGCAGGCCNACCGATTTCAGGCGCGGNGCCAGCTTTTCATNCTTCAGCGCCNCGGTGACGGCGGCGGGGGANAGGAAGGTGAGGGGGAAGCCGGACTCNGTCTGNCCNTANGACTGACAGACGACGGGNCCGAAAATCNCNTGNGCNCGGGCTATTTTCTCCACGGCGAAAGGCGCCGCCGCCGAAATCAGGTAGCGCAGGCTTGAAAAATCCGTTTCCCGGCACTTCGGATGGTTCATCAGGATGTAGATGACCGTCGGCGGCAGGAACAATAGCGATACCTTGTGACGCGGGATATTGTCGAGAATCTGCTCCGGGTCGGCGACGGACATCATCACCACGGTGCCGCCCTGGGCCAGCGCGGCCATGGCGATGATGCCGCCCGCATGGGTGATCGGCGCGACGGAGAGATTGACCGGCGGATGATCAAGATCAAAATCGGTCAGCGCCGTCATGAAGCCGAGGACATCCCAGGAGAGAAAATCCTGCCCCGCCTGTGTGATCTTGGGGGCGCCGGTCGTGCCGCCGGTGGATCCCTGAAACCCGGTCCCGTCCGATGGCAGGTGGACATTGACCGTCTGGTCGGAGGCTCCGGCGATAAATTGCTCAAGCGAGGGGATATCGCCGATCTGCCGGTCAAGGCATACGACCACCTTGATCGACGGCGCCCCCTCCAGCATCGCCGGAATCTGGTCCTGGATGCTGCTATCGAAGAAGAGCGCCCGACAGCCGCCGCGATTGAGCACATCCGTATTCACATGCACGCCGGAGCGGAGGTTGACATTGCTCCAGGCGCCGCCAGCCCGCATTCCGCCGATAATCGTCGCGAGGGCGAGATTGGTATTCGGGCTGAGCACCGCAAACGGCGTTTCCGGCGCAAATTCCTGATCCAGCAGGCAATTGGCGAGTCGGTTCGTGAGGGAGATAAGTTCCCTGTGACTGAGAGTGCCGGTCCCGTCGATGAGGGCCGCCCGTTCGCCCGCGTTCCGGCCTGCTCGGTCCAGCAGGTCGAGATAGTTCAGATTTCGCATTTTACCTCCGCACGTCTTAAAGCCGTTTTTGTTTATTGTCGCCTTGGCTCTGATGAGAGGGGAACAATGTTGACCGTGCGGAGGTCATTTATCAAGGGAAAAGCATGGCGTCGCCGCCGGGCGTCCTGTTCTTAGCCCTCGACGCCGATAACACCAACGATGTCGCCGATCTGGATGAGGCAGGGATAATGCCGGGCCGCCAGAACGCCGTCGCGCTCGCTGATATAGTTCATCGGTGCCCGGCCCGTGCGCTCATAGTCATGGACGCGGGCGAGCAGCTGGCCTTTCTTGACGCGATCGCCTAGCTCGCAGCAGAATTCGAGCAGGCCGCCCGCCTCGCAGGAGATATAGCAGTCATCATCGGGCATATGGAGGTTAATGCTGTCCGACTTTTCCGGCTCTCCCGCCAGGATTTCGGCATGGATCAGGAAATTGCGGATGCCTCTTCTTGCGATGGCGACGGTATGGGAAGTTGCCGATCCGCCGCCGCCAAGTTCGGTGGAGACAAAAATCTTGCCCATTTCCTCGGCGGCGCTGTCATACATGCCCGTCGCATCCACCTCGCGCAGCATCATGGAGTAGGGGGCGTTGAAAGCCTCCATCGCGGCGACGCAATGCGCTTGCTGTTCCGCGTTCGGCAGGACATGCGCGGCGCAGAAAGGCACGAAATCAAGGGTCTTTCCGCCCGAATGCAGATCAAGGACATAATCGGCCATCGGCAGCAACGTCCGCTGGAAATAATCGGCGATTTTCTCGGTCACCGATCCGCGCGGATTGCCGGGGAAAATCCGGTTCATATTGCCGCCATCGATGGGTGAGGTGCGCGAGGCCGCTCGAAAGGCAGGGTAATTCATCGCCGGGACGATGATCACCCGGCCCGTGATGTCCGAAATATCGATTTCATTCGACAGGTTGAACAGCGCAATCGGCCCTTCATACTCATCGCCATGGTTGCCGCCCGTGAGCAGAGCAGTCGGTCCGTCGCCGCGTTTCATGACAGTGATCGGGATCATCAGCGATCCCCAGGCCGACCCGTCATAGGAATGGGGCAGCTTCAGATAGCCATGCTGGATGCCTTCCTTCTCATAATCGATGGTCGGTGTGATCGGGTTGCGGATCAACATGTCAAAATCCTGTTTTCTAGTTTTTCACAACAAGGGTACGGGGAACATTGGCGAGGCATACCGGCCCGTCGTCGGTTATGACGATGCTTTCCGTCGTCTCCAGTCCCCAGTCCTGCATCCAGAGCCCGGTCATGAAATGGAAGGTCATGCCGGCCTCCAGCACTGTTTTATCGCCGGGCCTGAGACTCATCGTGCGCTCACCCCAGTCCGGGGGATAGCTGATGCCGATCGGATATCCGGTCCGGTTATTCTTGATAATGCCATATTTTATGAGAACGGCAAAAAAGGCGGTGGCGATGTCCTCGCAGAGGTTTCCGGGACGCGCGACTTCCAGCCCGGCCTCCATGCCTTCCTGAACGGCCTTGTCCGCATCGAGAAACTGCTGTGTCGGCTTGCCGAGAAACACCGTGCGCGAGAGCGGCACATGATAGCGTTTGTAACAGCCCGCAATCTCGAAGAAGGTGCCTTCGTTGTTCTTCATCGGCTTGTCATCCCAGGTCAGATGCGGCGCGGCGGCATCGGCGCCCGAGGGCAGCAGCGGGACAATCGCCGGGTAATCGCCGCCGAAACTGTCGGTGCCGTTGATCCCGGTCGCATAGATTTCGGAGACCAGCGTGTTCTTGTGAATGCCGGGTTCGATCACCTCGACGATGCGCTTGTGCATCTCCTCGACAATCCGACCGGCGCGGCGCATATAGATCAGTTCCTGCTCGGACTTGACGGCGCGGCACCAGTTGACAAGGGCGGTGGCGTCCTGAAATTTCGCGTTCGGCAGATTGGTCAGCAGGGACGCATAGGCGGCTGCGGTGAAATAGTAGTTATCCATCTCGACGCCAATATGCAGCCTGTCCCAGCCTTTCTCTTCAAGCAGCATGCAGAGCGGTTCCATCGGATGGCGCTCCGTCGACTGGACATAGTGATCTTCATAGTAATGAATGTTGCTGTGGTCCATGAAGACAGTGCGTTTTGCGCCATTGCCGTCCTGCTCCCGTCCGTACCAGATCGGCTGTCCGTCAAGTGCCAGCAGCACGCATTGATGCACATAGAAGGACCAGCCGTCATAGCCGGTCAGCCACGCCATATTGGACGGATCGGTGACGATTAGAAGCTCGATCCCCTGTTCCTGCATGGAATGGCGTGCCTTGGCCAGCCGGTCCGCATACTCATCAAGGCTAAAGGGCAAATCCATAACACAGTCCCCTGTAAAAAATACGATTTCAGCTAATAAAACGGCTTCCTGCCTGCTGGCTTGCCGCAATGCGCACCGCCTCGGCGGCGATGGCGGTATCCTGGATACCCATACCTGTCAGATCGCAGATTGTAATGTCATGCGCTGTTTGCCGTCCGACACTTTCTCCAATAATTACGTCCGATAGCTCCGGAAAACGGCGATCCGCCGCAATCAGACCCTCTTCCATGGCGCGGCGAAGCTCTCCTTGCGCGACGCATTGGGCATGACGGTCACAGACATAGAGATCGGCGGCCGTCAGGATTTCCGGCGCCAGCTCCCCCTTGTAGGGCGCGTCCGATCCCATGGCGGTGATATGCTGCCCCGGGTGCAGATGCGCCTTGGTGAGGACAGGCGCGCTCGCCGGGGTGGTGGTCACGATGATATCGCTGGCTGCGGCAAGGTCATCGAGGGACGGGGTCGCCGTAACCTCTATGCCGAGCGTGTCGGCGCATTCCCGCGCGCAGATTTCCGCCTTGGCGCTATCGCGCGCCCAGATCAGCGCCTTGTCGATCTTGCGGACAAGGGTCAGGGCCTTGAGCTGCAGCCGCGCCTGCGTCCCGGCACCGACGATACCGGCGGTGCTGGCATCTTCCCGCGCCAGCCATTTCGCCGCCACCGCTCCGGCGGCAGCGGTGCGAACATCGGTGAGATAGCCGTTATCGAGCAGCAGTGCCTCGACCAGTCCGGTCTGCGCCGCGAACACTACCATCAGGCCGTTGACGCTCGGCAGGCCCAGCTTGGGATTGTCGAAAAAGCCCGGGCTCATCTTCACGGCGAAAGAGGGGATGCCCGGCACATAGGCCGTCTTGACATCGACTTCGCCGTTATACTCCGGGATATGCATGCTGAGGATTGGCGGCATTTCCACCGCCTCGGTCACCAGCAGCCGGAAGGCATTTTCAATGCAATCAACGGCGCTTTTGTCGAGCTGTATCGCCCCGCGCAGTTCGGATTCGTTCAGGATCGTGATTTCAGGCATTTACAGCATCCCCTCCTGTTGTCTCAGCCTCGAGATCGACATTCTCCCCGTCGATGATCCGCTTATGCAGGGCCATGTCGATATTACACCCGCTGAGGAGCGCGACGGTGGGCCCCTGCGGCCGGACCTTTTCGGTGAGCAGGGCGCCGATGCCGACGCTGCCCGATCCTTCGATCACCTGCCGCTCCTGCCAGTAGGCATGGCGGATCGCATCGGCAATCTCGGCCTCGGTGAGGGTGATGACCTCATCCACATGACGCTTCACAATGTCGAAGGTATAGCGGTTGGCGAGCCCGATACCGCCGCCGAGGGAATCGGCAAGGGTCGGCAGTTCCGCCACCTCGACCGGTTTTCCGGCGCGCAGGCTCTCGATCATGGCAGCGCCGCGCTCCATGGAGACACCGACAACGCGGATATCGGGGTTGACCGATTTCATGGCCAGCGCGATCCCGGCAATCAGGCCGCCGCCCGATAGCGGAACGATCACGGTGCCAAGCTCCGGCAGATCCTCCAGCATTTCAAGGGCGAGCGTACCTTGCCCGGCGATGACATCCGCATGATCGAAGGGCGGCAGCATGGTCATGCCGTCTTCCTCGACACGGCGGTCGACTTCCTTCTGCGCCTCATCCTGGGATCGGCCGGTAATTACGATTTCCGCGCCTTCACCGCGAATGGCCTCGACCTTGTTCGAAGGCACCAGTTCGGACATGCAGATGATGCAGCGGGTATCCATCTGCTGCGCGGCATGGGCGAGGCCACGGCCGTGGTTGCCGGTGGAGACGCCGATCACGCCTTTCTCGCGCGCGTCCGAAGAGAGGGAGCGGATGGCGTTCGTCGCCCCGCGCAGCTTGAAACTGCCGGTGATCTGCAGATGCTCATATTTAAGATAGATTTCCCTGCCGGTTGCCGAGGACAGCGCCGCGGAATGGACGAGGGGGGTCTCGCGGATCATTCCGGCAATCCGCTGCCGGGCCTGGCGAATGTCATCAATTGTTATTGCATCTGACATGGCGTCAACCTGATCTACAATGTATGAGTTTCAAACTACACAGGTCAACAGACGCGCGTTGTGCAGCAACCGGGAAATTCTGCTTAAAATATTTCCTCATTCCGCCTATGAAGAAAAAAAACCGGCGTGTCAATGCTTGCGGCCAATCGCCGGGCGAGTGAGGCTCTGGCGAGAGGATGGAAAATCCTCCGAACATTTCCTTCTCAAAAAAAGAATGTCACGCTGGTCGGCTATGTTATGATCGCCAAAATACGCATAAAAAAAGGCGTGGCGTCAGTGTGGGAGGTGACGATGGATTTGCAGAAGTTTAACCGGGACTATTCAACCGCAGTCAAGGACTATCACATTGATATTCCGGACGATTTCAATTTCGCCTTTGATATTATCGATGCCCGTGCGGCCAAAAATGACGGCGTGGCGGTGATTGCTGTTTCCCGCGACGGGGAGACGATCCGGGATATCCGCTATTCCGACTATGCAGAAGACTCGGCGAGGCTGGCAAATGCCTTCCTGTCGCTCGGGCTCGGCAAGGGGGATTTCGGCTGCCTTGTCATTGGCCGAATCCCGGAATGGTATACGGTGCTCTTTGCCTGCATGAAGGTCGGGGCGATTTCGATGCCGGGCACGAACCTGCTGACCGCCAAGGATATCGCCTATCGTGTGCAGCGGTCTAAGGCGCGGTTTGTCGTGGTCACGCCGGAGCATTGCGAGAAAGTCGATGCGGTGCGCGGCGATTGCCCGACGCTTGAGCATTTCATCGTCGTCGGCGGTACCCATCCGGGCTGGCTCTCCCTCGATGAGCTGATGGCGAAGGCTTCCCCGACACTGGCACGCAAGGACGCGCCGCCAACCATCGCCTCCGACATGATGATGGCCTATTTCACCTCCGGCACCACCTCGATGCCGAAAATGGTGCCGCGGGATTTCGGCTATGCGCTCGCCCATGCGGCGACGGCGCTCTTCTGGATGGACCTGCGCGAGGGCGATGTGCACTGGACGCTGACCGATACCGGCTGGGCGAAGGCGGCCTGGGGCCTGCTGTTTCCGCCGCTGCTCGCCGGATCGAAGATCGTGCTTTATGACGGGGAGGGGGCGTTCGACCCGCATTTCCATCTGGATCTGATCCAGCGGCTGAAAGTCTCCACTTTCTGCGCGCCGCCGACGGTTTACCGCCTGTTCGCGCAGCAGGATCTCCGAAAATACGACTTCTCCTCCCTGCGGCGCTCCCTCGGCGCGGGCGAGCCGCTCAACCCGGAGGTTATCCGCTATTGGCAGAAGCATACCGGCAATGTCATCGCCGACGGCTACGGCCAGACGGAAACCATCAACATCGTTGGTAATTTCCCTGGAATGGAAACCCGCTTCGGCTCCATGGGCAAGCCGGTGCCGGGTTTCGATATCGATATCATCGATGACGACGGCAACCGCCAGCCGGACAACGAGGTCGGGCATATCGCGATCCGCACGGACGGGGACAGCTGGCCGCCCGGGCTTTTCGACGGCTATTACACCGGCGGGGAACCGGACAGGGAGGCATTCCGCCATGGCTGGTACTACACCGGGGATACCGCGAAGCGCGATGCGGACGGTTATATCTGGTTCGAGGGGCGGGCCGACGACCTGATCAGTTCCGGCGCCTACCGGATCAGCCCGTTCGAGGTGGAAAGCGCGCTTCTGGAGCATCCCGAGGTTGTCGAGAGTGCCGTGATCGGCATTCCCGATGAAACCCGCGGGCAGCTTGTGAAGGCCTATATCATTCTGAAATCACCGGAGAAGGCGGGGCCGGAGCTTGTCACCGACATTCAGGATTTCTGCAAGAACCTGACCGCGCCCTATAAATATCCCCGGCAGATCGAGTTTGTCGACAGCCTGCCGAAGACGATTTCGGGCAAGATCCGCCGGGTGGAACTGCGGGGGGAGGGGTGATCCTCCCCCGCTATTAAACCGGAAACGGCGCGGGATTATTCGCGCGACATTTCCGCCTTGCCAACGCCATCACCGTCGAGAGTCTGTTTCTCCATATGGATGGTGACCTTGCGGAGGAAACCGTCAAATTCGAACGGGGCGGCATAGTCGCCGACCGGATTGCCGCGATCCCGCCCGATGTCCAGACCGGACCAGGAAATCAGCATGAAGAAACCAAGGTTGCTCTCAGCGGACCCAGCGTCCTCGCCGTCGATGGTCAGCGTATAGCGGCTTTGCCCCATCCCCTTGCCCATGCGCGGCTTTTCCTCTTTCGTCAGCCGTTCAACCTTGAGGCCGAGCAGGCGGCGGCCCGGGGCCACTTTCCTGTCCGAGGTGACGATCACATGCTCGCCGCCGATATTGAGATCATGCACAAGATGGCCGTCCTTCATATAGAGGCTGTAGCCCGAAGTGGTATCGCCATGGGCAATCAGGACGCCGTTGCTATTCTCGCTCTCGACATCGGCTTCGGCCTCGATCTGGTAGTTGCGGCTCCGGAGATCCGGCGCCACATCAGAGGGGATGTGGCCGACGCCACGATGGAAGACGAATTTGGTCCGGTCGCCCTGTAACCGTTCCGCATTCTCGGCGAAGCGTGGGGCGAAGCGATCATCCAGCGGCAGCACCTTATGCGCCTTCGCCTGCTCCCACCAGCTGTCGATCATCGACTTCAGGCGGTCCGGATCGTCCTGGGCAAGATTCTTGCTCTCGGAAAAATCCTCATCCAGATTATAGAGCTCCCATTCATCGTCATCGAAGGCCGAGCCCATGGGATGAAAGGCAACCGCTTTCCAGCCATCCTGCCAGATGCCGCGATGGCCGAACATTTCGAAATACTGAGGTTTATCGCGGGACGGCGCTTCCGGTTTTAGCAGGCTGTCCTTGAAGCTCTGTCCCTCGATCGGCTGCTGTTTGATGCCGTTGATGGTTTCCGGCGGTTCGATATTCAGGATATCGAGGAGGGTCGGCACCACATCGGAGCAATGGGCAAACTGATGCCGCAATTCACCGCGCGCCGGAAGGCCCTTCGGCCAGCTGATGATCAGTGGATCGCGGATGCCGCCGCCATGGGTGTTCTGCTTGTAGCGTTTCAGTGGCGAGTTGGCGGCCATGGCCCAGCCATGGGGGAAGTTGGAATGGGTATCGGGCCCGCCGATATCCTCGATCCGTGCGAACTTCTCCTCCATTGATTCCGGGCGGAGGTTGAACGGGCCCATGGCATTGACAAGGCCGTTGCGTCCGCCTTCCTGGCTGGCGCCGTTGTCCGACAGGACGAGGATCAGCGTATTGTCCATCTGGCCGGTTTCTTCCAGAAAATCGATCAGCCGGGAAATATGCCGATCCGTGTGATCCAGCATCCCCGCATAGGCGGATTGCAGGCGGGTATAGAGCCGGTGCTCGTTCGCCGTATGCTCGTCCCATGCCTTGACGCCGTCATTGCGCGGCGGCATTTCCGTATTTTCGGGGACAATGCCGAGTTCCTTCTGGCGGGCAAGGCGGCGCTCGCGTTCCCTGTCCCAGCCGCCTTCAAACATCGAATCATAGCTCTTGATGATGTCTTTCGGCGCCTGATGCGGGGCATGGCAGGCGGCGAAGGCGCACCAGAGAAGCCACGGGTTATCCTCCGCGCCGGCGTTGTGATCGGCCAACATGCGGATGGACTGATCGACCAGATCCTCCGTCAAGTGATAGCCGGTTTCATAGGTGCCGGGCGGGTCGATATGGCTGTTGTCGCGCACCAGCTCCGGCGCATATTGGTCGGTCTCCGCGTCGAGGAAGCCGTAGAAGCGGTCAAATCCCCGGCTCAAGGGCCAGCCGTCAAAAGGTCCAGTCGGGCCGCTTTCATTGAGCGGGTTCACATGCCATTTGCCGATCATATAGTTGCGATAGGCATGGGGGCGCAGCATCTCGGCGAGCGTACCGGCCGATTTCGCGATCTTGCCGCGATAGCCCGGATGGCCGCTGTCGAAATTCGCAAGGCAACCGACGCCGACGGAATGATGGTTCCGTCCGGTCAGGAGGGCCGCCCGGGTGGTCGAACACATGGCCGTCGTATGAAAGCCGGTATAGCGGACGCCTCTCGCGGCAAGCTTGTCGATGGTCGGCGTCTTGATCGGGGAGCCGTAGCAGCCGAAATCGGAAAAGCCGACATCATCGAAGAGAATGACGAGGATATTCGGCGCCCCTTCCGGGGCTTTTGGCGGCTCGGGCCAGTGGGGTGTGTACTCTTCCATTTTTTTGTCTCCCGTTCGCTTTGCGCGCTATCAGGTTATTGCGGCCCCTTGGTAACTTCGGAAACGGTCAGATTCTGACGCTGCCGGTCTTGCGGATGCGGTTCAGGGTTTTCCCGGCGATATTGAGCTGGTGAATCTGGCTGGTGCCTTCATACAGCCGGAACAGGCGAACATCGCGATAGAAACGTTCGATGCTGCTATAGTCCGCGACATAGCCCGACCCGCCGAAGATCTGCACCGCCCTGTCGGCAATCCGCCCGCACATTTCGGTCGCGAAATATTTGCACATGGACGCCTCCAGCGTGATATCCACGCCCTCATCGCGCTTGCGGGCCGTGTCCAGGATCAGGGTGCGGGCCGCGGCGACATCGACATGGCTGTCGGCGATCATCGCCTGGATCAGCTGGAAATCGCTGATCGGGTTTCCGAACTGCTTTCTTTCCATAGAATATTTTGCCGCGTCATCCAGCATCCGCATGGCCGGGCCGGTACTGAGGGCGGAGAGGTGAATGCGCTGCTTGTTGAGCGCCTTCATCGCCGTTTTGAAGCCGACGCCTTCTTCACCGCCCAGCAGCCTGTCCGGGGAAATCTCGCAATCCTCGAAATGCACTTCTGAGACGGGGGAGCCGGATTGGCCCATCATGGTATATTGCTCGCCGACGGTCAGGCCGGGCGTATCGCGATCCACCAGAAAGGCGCTGATGCCGCGGTGGCTGTCATCATTGGGGTCAGTGCGCGCGAACACCGTGAACAGGTCGGAAATCGGGGCATTGGTGATAAAGGCCTTGGAGCCGTTCATCACATAGTGATTGCCCTTCTTGATCGCCGTCGTGGTCAGCGCGGTCGCCTGCGATCCGGCTTCCCGCTCGGTAAGGGCGAAGCAGCCGACAATCTCCCCTGCCGCCAGCTTGGGCAGATATTTGCGTTTCTGTTCTTCCGTGCCATCGACAATCAGGGATTCGCTACCGATACCGGTGTTGGAGCCGACACGCGCCCGGTAGGCGACCGAGCAGTAAGAGAGCTCGAACGCCATCAGGACCAGCTCCTCCGTCGTCAGGCCGAGCCCGCCATATTCCTCCGGGATGGCCCATGCAAAATAGCCGCGCGCCAGCATGTCATCGACCAGGTCCTGCGGGACTTCGTTAAGCTCGGCCACGCGGTCCTCATTCGGGATGGCAACCTTTTCCACCCACTCGCGGACTTCCATGCGTTGCTGTTCCAGTTTTTTTGCATCACGTATCATCGGATTCTCTTTTTATTTGTTGGTGACCGGGCTCAGCCCGCGAGTTGTTTCTGCATATTGTCGAGCGCGACCTCCGTTTCGCTCACCAGCCGCTGCATGATTTCGTCGACGGTTTTCAATTCGTTGAACCAGGCGATGCTCTGGCCGGTTGCTTCATAGAGCAGCGGCTCGATCTCATGCTCGTTGACCCCGGCGACGAGATCGGCGGTGAGCACCTGCTGATATGGCATTTTGAGCGGTTCCGGCGCGTCCGGCCGGTCCCATTCCTCCGACCATGCGGATTTGACGATCCGGCAGGACTTGCCGCTGTGGCTGAGGGAGATCGTGGTATTGAGGCTGTCGGATTTGAGCAGCTTGTTCAGCAGCGCATCACAAAGCGCGTGTTCCTTGGAGGCGAGCCAGGCCGTGCCCAGCCAGACCCCTTGCGCCCCGAGCCCGAAGGAAGCGGCGATATGGCGACCATGGCCGACGCCGCCCGCCGCCAGCACGGGCGTGTCGCCCGCGACCTCGACCACCTGCGGCACGAGAGAGAAGGTGCCGATCGGGCCTGTATGGCCACCGGCGTCATATCCTTGCGCGACGATCACATCGACCCCGGCCGCCTTGGCTTTTTCCGCATGGCGCGGCGCCCCGACGAGGGAGAAAGTGACTTTGCCGTGGTCCTTGGCCCGCTGGATCATTTCCGGCGGCATGCCGACGGCGGAGGCGAAGCTGTGGGCTCCGGATTCGAGCGTTGCGGCCATTTGCTCCTCAAACAGCTGCTGGGAGCGGATCTGCGAGGAGAAGAAGGTCGGTTTTGTCGCTGGCGGCACCTTGTATTTTTCAGTCAGTTCCTGAACGAAGGCCTTGTGGCTGTCCGGCAGGTTCGATTTCGTGCCTTCCCGGTCCGTATCGTCGCCGACGGTGCTTGGCAGCATCAGGTCGATCCCGAAGGGGAGGTCGCCGAGACGGTCCTTCATGATCCGCGCTTCCTCGGCGATTTCCTCGGGCATGCTGCGCGCGGCGCCGAACACCGGATATCCACCCGCCTTGCCAAGCGCGACCATGACATCGATGTTATGGGCTAGTCCGAAGATGGGGTAGCGAATACCCATTTTCCTGGCGAGAGGGGTGGTCAAAGCCATTTTATCCATCCTTGTTGTTTCTTATGGTTAGCTTCCGAAGATGTTGAAAAGACGCAGGTTTTTCGCAACCGATGCAAGACGCGGTGCAAGGTCCTTCTCGATTTCCTCCTTGCGGGCGCGATAGGCCGGGATACCGCAGGACAGGGTCACTTCAAGACCGTCCTTGGTGACGCCGACGGGCGCTGACATTGCGTAGATATTCTCGCGCCATTCACCGTAGGAGATGCAATATCCTTTAGTCTGGCAACTTTCGATCGCCCTGTTTATCCGTTCTTTGTTGCGCTCCACTGCGTCCGGATAAATGCTTTCGACTTCAAGATATTTCTTGGCGCGGTCCTCATCGGAGAGCAGGGAGAGGAGAGAGCGGCCGGTGGATGAATCTGCAACGGGAACGGTCATGCCCATTTCCGGCACATGCGGAAAATCGGTGATGTCACCCACGGTCTGGACATAGACGGCATCCGCCCCGTTGAAGACGGCAAGGGAAACGTTGCCCTTTGCAATCTCTGCATATTCCTGCATCAGGTTAACCGCCTGCCGCCGCCATTTCATATGGGAGAGAATAGGGTAGGACAGGGCCAGCAGTCCCGGCGCCAGTTGAAATCCGCCCTGCGGTGCGCGCCGGAGGTAATGGAGTGCAATCAGCGTCTTGCAAAGCCGCGAGACCGTCGCCTTATTGATTCCCACCCGTTCAGCAATCTGCGCATTGGTCAGCGTCTGCTCACCCCCCAGGAAGCAGGCGAGAATATCCAGCCCGCGGATAAGTGTCGTTGAGAGCGAACTGTCCCGGTCGACAATTTCGTCGAGCGGAACCCGGCGTCTTTCGACATGGGCAATCAGATTGGTCTGCTCGCTGATCATATGATTCCTCTCTCCCGGAACGCCGCGATTTCATCCTTGCTCAACCCCAGAACCTTTTCGAAGATGGTGTCACTGTCGGCCCCAAGGTCCTTGGCTGTCCATCTTATACTTCCCGGATTGCGAGTAAAGCGCGGCACCACATTTTGCAGCCGTACAGAGCCGAAATCGTCATCGGGAACGGGGACGATCGCCTCGCGGGCCTGATATTGTGGATCGTTGAAGATTTGCTCAACCGAATAGATCGGCGCGACCGTTCCCTTGGCTTTATCGAAGGCCTCAACGACCTCATCAAGGGTATGGGACGCGATGAAGCTGCCGAAAAGCTTGTCCAGTTCTTCCGCATTCTCCACCCGGAGGTTGTTGGTGGCGAAGCGTGGGTCCTCCGGCAGGTCCGGGCGGCCAATCGCGATGGCGTTGCCCTTAAAAGTGGCATTCGTGCTGCCGGCGAGGGAGACATATTTCTTGTCGCTGGTCATATAGACGTCAGACGGGGCGGAGTACTGGTTCCTGTTGCCGCTGCGGCCACGCACCACGCCAAGCTGGTCATATTCGATGGCGAGGAAATCGAGCAGACGGAAAGTCGCCTCGGTCAGGGACAGGTCGATCTCTTCGCCCCTGGGTGACTCTTCCCGTGCCACCTTGAACATTGCCGCCAGAATGGCCATGGCACCGAACACGCCGCCGAAGGCATCGGAAATGGGGTAGCCCGTATGCATGGGCGGACGGTCGGTATCGCCGGTAATATGGGTAAGGCCGCCCATGGCCTCGAAAATGCGGGCGAAGCCGGGTTTGCCGATATAGGGGCCGGTCTGGCCGAAGGCGGTTGTCCGCAATACGACAAGTTTCGGGTTCGCCTTCCATAATGTCTCGATATCGAGGCCCCAGCGGTCCAGCGTGCCGGGCTTGAAATTCTCGATCAGCACATCGAATTCCGGCAGCATCTTCAGCAGAAGCTCGGCTCCCTCCTTCTTGCGCAGGTCCAGCGTGCCAAACTGCTTGCCACGATTCGCGGCCTTCCACCAGAGGGATTTTCCATCCTTGAACGGCGGGAATCCACGCATGCCGTCCCCGGCTCCCGGCAGCTCTAGCTTAACAACGTCGGCACCGAAATCGGCGAGTAAGGTGCCCGCGAAAGGCGCAGCGATAATCGTGGCGATATCGAGAATACGCAGGCCGGAGAGGGGCCCGGATTGGCTCTTGTCTGTCATTCGAATTCCCAAAGGCTGTTTTTATTTTTGTAGTTATTGACATGATTTGTTACTATATATAAAACAATCTAGTCAAATATAAAAATAATTTAGACGACAGGGAATATGAATTTCAATTTAAGCTCGGAATCCGAGGAAATCCGGCTTCAGGTCGAGGATTTCTTCGCGAAAGAGATGTTGCCCCGCCATCGCGAATGGGTGCAGACCGTTTGCCATGAGCACAAGGAACCGACCTTCCTCAAAGAGTTACAGGAAAAGGCGAAAGAACTTGGCCTTTGGAACCTGGCGCTGCCTAATCTGGCAAAGGACGAGCCGGGAACGCGGCTGACGAATCTCGAGTTTGCTCCGATTGCCGAAATTCTTGGCCGCCTGCCCTGGGGCTCGCAAGTCTTTAACTGCCACGCGCCGGAAGTGCCGAACATGGCGATGATCCAGGCGCTCGCCACACCGGAGCAGCGGGAAAAGTGGCTGTTTCCGATGCTGAACGGAGAAACCCGCTCCGCCTTTGCAATGACCGAACCGGATGTCGCCTCTTCCGATGCTACCAATATCGAAACCCGGATTGAGCGCGACGGCGATGAATGGGTGCTGAACGGGCGCAAATGGTTTGCGACCGGTGGCGCACATCCCGATTGCTCCTTCCTCATTGTCATGGGCGTTTCCGATCCGGATGCCGGACGGATGAGCCGACACAGCATGATCCTTGTTCCCATCGACACTCCCGGCCTGACGCTGGAACGCGAATTGCGGTTCCTCGGCTGGGCGGATTTCGTGGCGCCGATTGGTCAGTTCAGCCTGGAGAATGTCCGGGTCCCGGTCGAGAACCTTCTCGGTGAACGAGGGCAGGGCTTCAAGGGTGCGCAGGTCCGTCTCGGTCCCGCGCGCATCCATCATTCCATGCGCTGCATCGGCATGGCTGAGATGGTGCTGGCGCAGATGGTCGCCCGAGCTCACGAACGTAAAACCTTCGGCCGCTCGATCGTGGAATATGATACAGTACAGAAATGGATTGCAGAAGCCCGCATCGATATCGATATGAACCGTCTGTTTATCCAGAAGGCGGCCTGGCTGCTCGATACCAGCCAGGACAGGAATACCTGGCGGATCGTGTCCGAGATCAAGGTGGCCGCGCCCCGGATGCTTCAGAAAGTGACCGACCGGGCCATCCAGCTGTTCGGCGCCATGGGCGGCACCGACGATACCCTGATCCACCATGCCCATTCCTATGCGCGCTGGTTCCGTATCGGCGACGGTCCGGATGAAGTTCATTTGCGACAGATATTCAAGACCGAACCGGTCCCGGAATGGACGATTGCAGATTGCCCCTATATTGCCCCCGAAGGATTTTAGGAAAGAGGAGCGTTTCGGTGAGTTTGAGTTTTAAATCCCTCACAATCTGGATCGTTGCAATAATAGGCGCGGTGCTGGCGCTTCAGGCGATATATGTCGCCCTCTTCGGTGGCTGGGATATTACCTATGGACGGTCATGGATTCTCTGCGCGGCGGTGACTATCGCCCTGCTTGGTAATCCGCTCGTCAATAGGGTTCAGAACAGCCGCTTTTCGGCCATCAGAAACATGCCGGCCTGGCTCCTGTGGGCCATCGATCTGATTCTGGTCGGTGTTTTTATTTTCGGCACGCTCAAATTTATCGAGATCCAGATCCTCATTGAGGAAACCATATTCGAATATAACCCGAACGACATCACCATTGCCTTCGTCGCGGTCATTATTCTGCTGGAAGCGACCCGGCGCCTGTTTGGCCTGCCAATTGTGCTGATCGCGGCCTTCGGCATTCTCTATTGCCTGTATGGCCAGTATATGCCGGGGTTCCTCAATCATTCGGGCTTTTCGCTTAACCGGTCGATGCAGACGATCTGGTACAGCTTCCAGGGGGTCTTCGGCCTGCCGATGGGCGTTGTGTTGCAGGTCGTCCTGATCTTCGTCGTCTTCGGTGTCATTCTGGAGAGTACCGGCGCGAGTGATGCGCTGATCCGTGCGTCGGTGGCGCTGACCGGGAAGACACGTGGCGGCCCAGCGCATTCCGCGGTTTTCGCCAGCGCCATCTTCGGCAGCATGTCCGGCAGTGTGACGGCCAATGTGGTCGGCACCGGTTCCTTTACCATTCCCATGATCAAGCGGCGTGGCTTTTCCGCCCCCATGGCGGGCGGTGTCGAGGCGGCGGCCTCGACCGGTGGCCAGATCGTTCCGCCGGTGATGGGCGCGGCGGCGTTCCTGATGGCGGACCTGACAGGGGAGGCCTATACGACGATCTGTATCGCCGCCCTCATTCCGGCACTGTTTTACTATGGTTCCCTGTTTGCCTCCATTTCCATTCAGGCTGGGGCGGACGGGATTGAGCCACTGCCGGAACCCGAGCGGCCGCCGCTCAACCGCAAGGATCTGCTGGCTTGCCTTGCCTTTATAGTCCCCATCGCGATTATTGTGTTCGTGCTGGTCATGGGGCGCTCGCCTGCGCTCGCCGGGTTCTGGGCCATCGTCGCCGCGGTCATCATGGGTGTCTTCAACAAGAAGAACCGCGAGAACCCGGGCATTATCTGGACGGCGCTGGTCAAGGCGGGCCGGTCCTGCGCCTGGATTATTGTGGCTGTCGGCTGTATCGGCGTCATTATCGGCGTTCTGAACCTGACCGGGCTTGGCATTTCATTTGCCTCCGTGGTTGCGGAATTCAGCGAATTCTCGCTGCTGGCAGCGCTGGTCACCACGGCGCTGGCTGCGCTTGCCCTCGGCATGGGTATGCCGACCTTGCCGGCCTACCTCATCATTATCCTGGTCCTTGGGCCGGTGATGCAGAGAATGGGCGCCGAGCTGTTGGCCACCCACATGTTCGTCTTTTATTTCGGCGTGCTGTCCGCCATCACGCCGCCGGTTGCCATCGGGGCGTTCGCGGCCGCCCCCATTGCCAACGCCCATCCGTTCACAACGGCGCTCTATGCGGTGCGGATTGCTCTGGTTGGCTTTATCATCCCGTTCATCTTCATTTACGAGCCATCGTTGCTGCTGGTTGGCGAGACTTTCGATCTATTGAGTTTTGTGCGGGTGGCCGTCTGCCTGTCCATTGCCATCTGGCTCATCAATACGGCGCTGATCGGTTATGAGAGGCAAATGCTCGGCGTGCCGGAGCGATTGTTGCGCGGGCTTGCCGGCGCCGGCCTGCTCATCCAGATACCGACGTTGCAGATTGCCTTCCTGGTGGTCGGCCTGTCGTTGATAACCTTCGGAACCGTCCGGTCCCGTCGTAGATTGCAAAACTAGAACCTGTTACCGTTATTCCAAAAAGAAAAAGGGAGAGAATAATGAAAAGAAGAAGTTTACTTAAAACAATGGGGGCCGCGGCTATCGGGCTGGCGGCGACATTTTCGATATCGCACACGGCAACGGCTGCGGAATCGTTTAAAATGGCGTCACTTGGCGCGGCAAACTCGACAACAACCTTCTCTATTGCGGCCATTGAGATCCTGAAAAAGGCCTATGGCTATCAGATCCAGCTTCAGACTGGCGCTCCGGCGACACGTCAGGCTGTTGACGCGG
The DNA here is from genome assembly GCA_002706985.1 of Sneathiella sp. Lineage (GTDB taxonomy): Bacteria > Pseudomonadota > Alphaproteobacteria > Sneathiellales > Sneathiellaceae > Sneathiella. The sequence continues at coordinate 39,361 of PAKP01000001.1, forward strand.
CGAAGAAAGACCTCGATCTGTTCGTGACCGCTGTGTCCATCAACCATTTCATGAAAACCGGCACCAGAATGTATGCGAAGATGGAAGACTCCAAGGAGCTTTTCAGCGAGCTTCGCGGCATCCTGAACTATCCGATCGGGCCGTATCACGCGGTTGTCTGGGCTGATTCCGGTATAAAATCGCTTGCGGACCTGAAAGGCAAGCGCGTCTTCACTGGCCCGCCATCGGGCGCCGCGCGGACTGTGTCCCAGCAGATCATCAAAGGCTCGACCGGCTATGAGCCGAAAAAGGACTATGAGGCGATCAACCTCGACTTTAACTCTGCTCTGCAGGCCTTCCAGGATCGTCAGGTCGATGCCTATTTCGTGCCGACGTCCGTTCCTAGCCCGCAGATGGCACAGCTCGCCACCATCGCCCCAATCCGTATTCTCGGTATTCCGGATGAAGCCCTTGAGTCAGAAGAGATGAAGGCGGCCTCAAGCCTGCCGGGACGTGAATTTATCATGATGCCGGTCGGTCTCTATGACAACCTCGTCAACGAAACCGAAGTGCGTATGCTGAACTCGATGGTTGGTCTTGGCACGAACAAATGGATGAGCGAAGAAGATGCTTATAACATCACCAAGGCGATCCTGACGCATAATGCAGAGCTGACACAGGCGGCCGCATGGATGAAGGTCATTACCCCCGAGAGTGCCCTGAAGCAGATGAACATGCCGCTGCATATCGGTGCCTATAAATACTACAAGGAAATCGGCATCGAGGTTCCGGAAGATATTATTCCGCCGGAAGCAAAGTAAGGTTTCTCCCACGGATTGCACCGCTGGCGCATCGGCGCGGCGGTGCGATTCATGTCTGGACTGAATTCTAGCTTAAGGAAAACAGTAAATGCGCGCTCTTATCTGTACGGAATTTGACGGTCCTCCCTCGCTCAGCGTGACAGAGGTTGAAACACCTGCGCCGGAGACGGGGGAAGTCCTTATTCAGGTTACGGCCGCGGGCATATGTTTTGCCGATGTCCTGATGAGCCGCAACAAGCATCAGAACAAGCATGAACCACCGTTTTCCACCGGCATGGAAGTGGTGGGGGTTGTCTCCGCGCTTGGGCCCGATGTTGACGGGTTTCGCCTCGGCGACAAGGTGGCCGCGCTGGTCTATGACGGTGGCCATGCGGAGTATGTCTGCGCGAAGGTGAATGAAGTCTTTTTATTGCCGGACGGGTGCGATCCTGTGGCGGCGGCGGCGCTGCTCTCGGTGGCGCTCACCTCCGAGATTGCCCTCACGGAAAAGGGGCAGATAAAACCCGGCGAGACGGTTCTCATTGGCGGGGCCGCCGGGGGCGTTGGCCTCTCCGGTGTGCAGCTCGCAAAATTTCACGGCGCGAAGGTGATCGCGGCCGTCAGCGATGTTGAAAAGGCGCAGGCCTGTCTCGCTGCTGGTGCGGATACGGCGCTCCTCTATGGCGATGATTTGCGCGACCGCGTGAAGGCTGCTAACGACGGGCGGGATGTGGATATTGTCCTCGATCCGGTCGGCGGCGACTTTGCTGACACGGCCGCCAATTGCCTCGACTGGGACGGTCGCTATCTGGTGATCGGTTTTGCCGGGGGCGGGATTCCCAAATTCGCCGCCAACCGGTTGCTGGTCAAGAACCGCAGCGTTCTCGGGGTTGTGCTCGGCTATTACCGCTGGCAGAAGCCGGCGCGGCTGGCGCTCGCGGCCAAGGTTGTACTCGGGGCGATCCGGGATGGTGCCCTGAAGGTGCCGCCCGAGCCGCTCGATACCCTCGACGCCGTGCCCGATGCCATGCTCAAAATTGAAAACCGGCAGATGATCGGCAAGGCCGTGGTCCGCTTCGCCTGACCTTTCAGGCGAGGGAGCGGGCCGTTTCCTTCTCATCGACGGCGGGGTCCGTATCGAAGCGGACGCCGTCATAGCCGCTGGCTGCCACCGTGTTGATCCGCGCCATATATTTCGGCGTGCCACCATTATAGACGAGATGGCGGACCCGCCCGGCTTCATGTCCCTTGACGTTGGAATTATAGCCGGTGAACCAGGATTTCGCCTTGCGCATCAGCATTATCTTGTACATTTCCACGACTTCGGCGGTCCATTGCTGCTCGGCCTCCTCGGTCGGTTCTGCGCGCGTGTAGCCATGCTCATGCATAAACTCAAGAAGGTCCATTATCCAGTTGACCCCGCTCTCAATTCCGCGCGGGTAATTTGTCGAGGCCGAGCCGCTTTGCGGGCCGTTCGGCATCAAAAGGTTGGGGTAGTCATGCACCATCATGCCAAGGAAGGTGGCGGGCGCCTCGAACCATTTGTCTTTGAGTGACGCGCCGCCGACGCCGCGGATATCGATATGATCGAAGGCGCCGGTCATGGCATCGAAACCCGTTGAATATATGATGACATCGAGGTCATGATCCCCCGCCGCCGTGCGTAGGCCGGTTTCCGTCACCCGTTCCAGCGGGTTCTCCTGAATATCAATCAGATGGACATTGTCGCGGTTATAGGCCTCGAAATAGCGGGTCTCCAGCGGCACCCGCTGCACCCCGAAGCCGTGATCCTTGGGGATCAGCTTGTCGGCGGTCACCGGGTCATTTACGCGCTGGCGGATGCGGTCGGCGATATATTCGGAAAATTCTTCGTTGGCGGCCTCATCCATGAAGATTTCGCGGAAGTTGGCGAGCCAGATGCCGAAGCCCGGCTCGTCATAGAGCTTATCCCAGAGGGCCAGCCGTTCTTCGCGGGAGACCTCATAGAAGGAGCGGGGATCGATCCGGTGCACAAAGCCGCCGGGCGACAGGCTGCAGGTTTCGAAAATCTCGTCATAGCGGGAGCGGATATCCGCCATTTCCTCATCCGAGATCGGACTGTTGTTGAGCGGCGCGCTCCAGTTGGGACGGCGCTGAAAGACATAGAGTTCATCCGCCTCCTCGGCGATAACCGGAATAATCTGGATGGCGGTGGCGCCGGTACCGATAATTCCGACTTTCTTGCCCTTGAGGTCGATGCCCTCATGCGGCCAATAATAAGTGTGGAACGACGGGCCCTTGAAATCCTCCATCCCCTCGATATTGGGAAGGGTCGGCTGCGAGAGCAGGCCGATCGCCATGATGACGAAGCGGCTGCTCATCTTGCGGCCATCGGCAAGGCTCAGGTGCCAGATGCCATGCTCCTCGTTATAATGCGCGGCCTCGACCTTGCTGTTGAACTGCATATGCCGGCGCAGGTCGAACTTGTCCGCCACATAGTTGAGATATTTCAGATTCTCGGGCTGGCTTGAAAAACGCTCTTTCCAGTGCCATTCGTTGAGCAGTTCATCGGAGAAGGAATAACCGTAGGTATAGCTTTCTGAATCGAAGCGCGCGCCGGGATAGCGGTTGTTATACCATGTCCCGCCGAGATTATCGCTGCCCTCCAGCACGGTGGCGCGGATACCGATGTCGATCAGGCGCTTGATCTGGTAGATGCCGGCTACCCCTGCACCGATGACAATGACTTCATAATCCGTTTCTGGCCGTTGGGTCATGTTTTGCTCCTGGTCTTGTTAATTTTCTTGCCGGTTCGCAAATCAAAGATCAGTAGTCTGTCATATTACTGATCATTCGTGCCCTTGTCACATGTAACTTTAAGGCGGCTGTTTGCGTGCCGACTTCAATTGACAGGGACCGGGGGAGGCAGTAATCAAAGGGGAGGGGTCTGATACCCGATCGCCAAAAAAGGATAAAGAATGACGGCGCCGCAAGACAAGCTTCCCGAGGAGGCAAAAAAATATCTACAGGCAACAGACTATGTGGATAGCGCCTCGCCTGAAGTCCAGGCATTTGTGGCCGACGCCCTTGCCGATCTGCCGCCGGATGCTACGGACAAGGACAAGGCGATCCGCCTGTTCGATGTGGTCCGCGATAAAATCCGCTATGATCCCTATTCCGCGTCAATGGACCCGGAAGACTACCGTGCAAGCGCCGTCGCTACGCAAGGCGCGGCCTATTGCGTGCCGAAGGCCATCCTGCTGGCGGCGTGCCTGCGGGCAGTGGGTATTCCGGCAGCGCTCGGCTTTGCCGATGTACGCAATCATCTGAATACGCCGAAACTGGCGGAGCTGATGGGTTCGGATGTGTTCATCTATCACGGCTACGTACAGCTCTGGCTGGGTGCGGAAAGCTTCAAGATCACGCCTGCCTTCAACATGGAGCTCTGCGAGCGGTTCGGCGTCAAACCGCTGGTTTTCGACGGCACCGAGGACGCTCTCTTTCATGAATATGACGAAAAGAACCGTCAGCATATGGAATATGTCAATGATCGGGGCCTGTTCGTTGACGTCCCGATGGAGACATTCCTCTCGGACTTCAAGGCCGCCTATCCGGGCATGGTGGCTTTTGCCAACAGGGCCAAGGCGGAAACGGACCAAATAAAAGATACCTTTACGGCATAATTCATCAAATCTTCTGACGTTTTGCCAATACAGGTGTGCTGATGCGGGAAAGACGGGGCAGACGAAGGGGCAGAAGCAGTCAATCTGTAGAGACTCGCAAACTACTTGTGGCGGCGGCGGCGCGACAGTTCCGCGAAAAAGGGTATGCCGCCACCACGCTTAAGGAAATCGGAGCCGTCGCCGGAATAGAACCGGCAAGCCTGTATTATTATTTCGCCTCCAAGGAAGATATTCTCGAAGAAGTGCTCGATTTTGGCTTCCGGCAGGCGCTGGACGCCGTCGGGGCCGTTCATCGCAAGTGTGAAGAACGCGGAGCAGGCTTTCGCGAGACCTTCCGCGCTATGATCCATGCACATTTATGCTGCATCCTGATCGAGGGCGATTTCGCCGCCGCGACCATGCGGAATTTCTCGACCATGCAGGGTTCCTTGCGTCTGCGGCACCGGCCGTCCTTTCATGCTTATGGCGACCTCTGGGAGACGTTGCTGACGACGGCGCAGGCGGCCGGTGATGTCCGGTCGGATGTCGAACTGTCATTGCTCCAGCGGCTGATCGTCGGCGCTCTTAACTGGACGGTGGAATGGTTTGATGCGACAGGGTTTCCGCTACGCAACTTTTCCGACAACGCGGCAGGATTGTTGCTGGACGGTATGCTCGATCCATCCGTCAGTTTCGATATGGACGCGAAGGTCCCGCTCATGGTTGAACCGGTGCTGGACATAGATAAAAGTCGGGCGAAGGCCGAAAGAACGAGGAGTATGATCATCTTCTCCGCCTCACAGATTCTCTGCGAAGGTGGGTATGACGATACGACCTTGCGCCGGATTGCCGAGAAGGCGGGCGTTGAGGCCGGCAGTATCTATTATCATTTCTCCTCTAGGGAGGAGGTTATTGATGAGGTGCTGACGCTGGGTTTGCGCGGAATTGCGGCAGGTGTCGGCGCCATTCTGGGGAACGAGGCGGAATTTCCCGACCATGGCAACCGGCTGGCGGCGGGCATTCGGGCCCATATGCTGCATCTCTTTGCGCGCAACGCGGTTATCTCGACAAATGTCCGGGTGTACGGGCAAATTCCCAAAGGGGTCAGCCTGCGGCATATTCCCGATCGCCGCGCTTACGCCGCCATCTGGGACCGCAGCCTCAATCAGGCGAAAGCGGCGGGAGCTCTCCGCACGGGGCTTGAAGTGATTCCCGTACGCCAGCTCATGCTGGGCGCGTTGAACTGGACGGTGCTTTGGTTCGATCCCGAGCGGGAAAAGGCGGAGAATTTCAAATCGCTGGACGAGGTGATCGATGTGCAGCGTATCTTGTTCCTGGAAGGGATCGCCGCACGGGGCGGCGCCATCACTTCGTAACGTCATTCCGGTCGAAGTACGGAAGTTTACTGACCGATCGGGCCTTGATCGCGGTCGTATTTCCAGACGCGCGCCGGGGGGAGATTGCGGAAGACTGTCGACATCCGGGTTCCCCTGAGGCCGCATCGGGTCGCGAGAGCGGGTGCGATGGGCGCTCTCGCCGAATAGGTATACTGTATCAGTGCGCCGTCTGGCCCGAGCAGGGTGAAAAACTGTTTCAGGATAGAAACCTTGTCCGCTTCTTTCATATTCAACAGCGGCAGGCTGGACACGATGACATCGAAGTTGCCGGCGTGGTCCGGGCTGATCAGGTTGGATATGGTGCGCGCATCGCCGACAATGATATTGATATCGGGGAACTTGCGACCGAGAAAGGCGGCGAGGGTGACATCCCGCTCAAGCAGGTAAAGCTCGTCCCGGGGCGCCCCGCGATCTAACAGGGCCTCGGTGATGACGCCGGTGCCGGGCCCGATCTCCAGGATACGCTTGCCTGCCGGTTCGGCCGCATCTGCCATGGCGCGCGCCAGCAAGGGTCCGCTGGGGGCGACGGCGCCAACCTGCCGGGGATTGCGCAACAGGGCAAGGACGAATGGTTGATACAAAAAGCCGGGCCCTCCATACGACCGGATTGGGATCAGGAATTACGCGCCGGTGGAAGGCGAGCCTGACAATTAAATCATAAACAGCGGTTCTTTGATACGTTTTGATAACACCGCCGGACCCCGCAATATGTGGAAAAATTTGTAAACCGGGGGTCCCGATAGGGATAAATCATGCCATAGTAAAGCCGAAAGAAAAAGGAGAGAAAAATGAATTTGGGTCTTGATGGGAAAAGCGCCATTGTCACCGGCGGATCGAAGGGAATCGGGGCCGCGGTCGCCCGCGGGCTGGCATCGGAAGGCTGCGCCGTGCATCTGGTCGCGCGGAGTGAAGAGTTGCTCTCGAAGACGGCGGCGGACATCTCGGCGGCTACCAAAGTTGCGGTGACATATTCCGCCCTTGATTTGAGTGACAGCCGCAGCATTCGGGCGCTGACGGAGGCGACAGCGCTCCCCGATATCCTCGTCAACAATGCGGGCGCCATTCCGGCGGGCGACCTCCTCTCGATTGACGAGGCGCGCTGGCGGGAGGCGTGGGATCTGAAGGTCTTCGGCTATATCAATCTCTGCCGCGTCTATTATGGCCTGATGAAGGACCGGGGCCATGGCGTGATCATCAATGTCACCGGCCTTGCGGCGGATCGCTTCGATGCGGGCTATGTCGCGGGCACAACGGGGAACGCCGGTCTGAATGCCTTCAGCAAGGCGGTCGGCGGGCGCAGCCTCAATGACGGGCTGCGGGTTCTTGCCGTCAGTCCTGGCGCCGTCGCGACTGAGCGGATCGAGACCTTGATGCGGACCCGCGCAGAGCAGCAGTTTGGCGATCCTGACCGCTGGCAGAGCTATCTTGGCAACCTGCCGGGCGGGCGCGCCGCAACGGCGGAGGAGGTGGCCAATGTGGTCACCTTCATGGCGTCCGATCGTGCCAGCTTCGTGAGCGGCTCAGTGGTCAATGTCGATGGCGGCCATGGCGGCAACATGGGTAGTTTCTCCTGATACCCGGCGGCGAAATTAAGACACAAAACAGCATTACGGATAAATGGTTGAAATAAAAAAACTCACGGGACTGATGGGCGCCGAGATCACGGGCGTCAGGATAAACGACGGGATCCCGGACGATCTTGCGGATGTGCTGCGCCATGCGCTCGCGGATCACCAGATGATCGCGCTGCGTGGCCTGCATCCGACGATCCGGCAGCAGAAGCAGCTGACCGAGGTGTTTGGGCCGGTCATGAAGCTCCCCTATGTCGAGCCGACGCCGGAGGATGACGAAGTTATTGCCGTACTCAAAGAGGCGGAGGAGTGCAACACCGGCGTCTTCGGCGGCGACTGGCATTCCGATTTCAGCTTTCTTGAAAACCCGCCCGCCGGATCGGTCCTGTCGGCAATCGAGGTGCCGGAGGTGGGCGGGGATACGGTCTGGGCGAGCCAGGTGGCGGCCTATGCCTCCCTCCCGGAGAAACTGAAGAAGATCGTTGACGGGCGGCGTGCGGTGCATATCGGCGCGCCCTATGGCGTGACCCATCAGCCGCCGGAGGAGGAACGCTCCGGGGCCTCCATCCGCATGATCCGCGGCGATCCCGATGCCGACCAGGAAATCCTACATCCAGCGGTGATCACCGAGACGCTCAGCGGCCGCCGGTCGCTCTTCCTGAACCCGATCTACACGACCCGGTTCGAGGATATGAGTGAGGCGGAAAGTGCTCCGATCCTGGCGGAGATATACAAGCATTGCACCCGCCCGGATTTTTCCTGCCGCTTTCGCTGGCGCGCCGGGGATGTGGCGATCTGGGATAACCGCACCTCCCTGCATTACGCCACCAATGATTACGATGGCATCCGCAGGTTGCTCTATCGCACGACGTTTAGCGCCGATCCGCCCGCAGCCTGAAGGCCTCAGGCGGCGACGCCGTTTCGCAAGAGCTTGCCCGGAAGTGCCGCCGCTTCGGGGATAGAGGTCTGGTTCTCTTCCAGCAGGACCTTGCCATTGACGATCACCGTCTTGATGCCGCTTGCCAGGGAGATCAGGCGATCCGCTCCCGTCGGCAGGTCGTAGACCCGTTGCAGCTTGCCCGCCGAGACCGTAGTTGGATCGAGGATGACCACATCGGCGAGCGCGCCTTCTTTGAGGACGCCACGATCGGTAATACCAAAGAGTTTCGCCGGTTTCTGTGTCAGCATATGGATGGCTTTTTCCAGCGTCAGCGTACCGCGTTCGCGCACCCAATGGCCGAGCAGATGGGTCGAATAACAGGCGTCGCAAAGCTGGCTGGCATGGGCGCCCGCATCGGACAGGCCGAGGATCAGATTGTCGTCCTGCAACAGCTCGGCGACTTCTTCCTCGTCATAATTGACGATGGCAAAGCGGAAGCGGGCGACGAAGTCGGTTTCCAGCGACAGGTCGAGCACGAAATCAACCGGATCCTTGCCGACGCTTTTCGCAACTTCGACAAGCGGCTGTTCCTCCCATTCCGGATTGTTGGGTGCCATGGAGATTACCGTCCGGTTGATCCAGCCGGCGAGGGCATTGCGCGCGCCTTCCGCCGTATCCTCGCGGAACTGTTTGCGGAATTCGGGGTCGCGATAGATCGCCTTGCGTCCCTCTCGGTCCGTCTGCATGACCTGCTTGAACAGGGGCCGCATCTCGAAGGGGAAGGGCTCATTAAATTCGAAATCGAAATTGATCGGGCGGCAGGCCACTTGCGGATGGATCTTCGTGCCGTCGGCGCGCAGATCACTTGTAATTTTCTGGTGTCGGCGGTGGGAACCGGGACCGGACATACCCGAGAGGAGCGCCGTCCAGGTGACCGGAATGTCATGCTTGCGGGCGAGCAACGCCAGTTGGTCATGAAACAGGGTCGGGCCGACGGTCGCCTGGATGATCTTTGCGCCGGAAATCTTCGCAGCGGAGACGAGGCTGTCGATCTCGATCATGTCGGAAAGGCGGCTCGGCACCGGATTGCCGCCATAGCCGTGATGGGTGGTCGCCTGCGATGTGGAAAAGCCGATAGCCCCGGCCTCCATCGCGCCGCGCACGATATCGGCCATGGCCTCGATCTCGTCGTCATTGGCAGTACGTTCCACGGCATCCGGACCCATGACATAGGTACGGATCGGCGTATGCCCGGCGAAGACCGCGAGATTGATGGCGGAGCCGCGCGTCTCGATCGCATCCATATATTCGGGGAAACTTTCGAATGGCCAGTCGTCGCCAAGACCGCTTGCCAGCGCGTCATAGGACATGCCCTCCACCTTTTCCAGCGTGCGCATGATGTTGGTGCGGTGGTCGGGCCGGGTCGGCGCGACGCCGAAACCGCAATTGCCGATGACCGCCGTAGTGACGCCATGCCAGGGGGAGATGGACAGCATCCGGTCCCAGATCACCTGCGCATCGTAATGGGTGTGGATATCGACAAACCCCGGCGTCACCGTCAGGCCGGTGGCATCGATGACCTGATCGGCATCTTCGTCAACCTCTCCGACGGCGACAATCCGCCCGTCCGAAATGCCGACATCGCCGATATAGCCGGGCGCGCCGGTGCCGTCGATGATGGTTCCGCCGGTGATTTTGATATCGAGTGTCATGTCAATGTCTCCTCTGCCGCAGTTTGTCTGCTTTTGTTGTTCTATGTGGGCCGGGTCGTCAGCCACGGCCAGAGATCATCGGCCTCCCGTTCCAGAATGCTGCCGCCGATCCAGTCCGCCCAGTAGCTATCGGAGCCAAACTCGTCGCGCCAGGACCAGAGCCGCCGGGTACGGAAATGCAGGTCGTGCTCATAGGTAAAACCGATGGCGCCGTGGATCTGATGGGAGATCGCGGCGGCGATGCCCGCGGCCTCGCTGATCCGGGTCTTGGCGGCGGCAATCTCGAAGGTGCTGTCGAGCCCGGACTGCTGGGCGAGG
>PAKP01000002.1 GCA_002706985.1 Sneathiella sp.
ATCAACCTGGGACCAGTCGGCATCCTCCACCGCGACCATATCGGGCAGGCCATAGCCGCCGAGATGCGGATAGACATCCTCCACCGGCTGTCCGGCCTTGCGGTCGGCGGTCAGCAGTGAGATGTCCACATTTGGATGCCGGAGCAACAGCCGCATGGCCTCCGCTCCCGTATAACCGCTTGCGCCGAGCACGCCAGCCTTGATTTTCTGTGTTGTCTTTGTCATGTCGTTCTTTCCGGGCAGGATATACGCCGGACTCCTCTGGGGTGGGACCCCGTATAAGCGTTATGTTTTCAGATAGTCGCGATGCTCATCCTTGAGGCATTTATCCGCGAACCAGATCAGTACATTCAGATCGAATTCCTCTCGGGCTTCGTCGCTTAATCGGAGTCGGCCTTTTTTCAGGCCCGCCAGAATAACCTTGTTCGCCTTGCGCAGGAGGGCCGCGCGGACCGATCCGCGCACATCAAGCTGGTCGCGCATTTCCGCGACGAGTTCCTCGCCGGTCAGCTCATGGACATACTCCTTGATCCGGAGCCGGAAGGTGCCCGATTTGTCCAGCGCGATCTCCAGCTTCTCGATACTGATGTCGTCCGGGTCCGTGATCGAATAAGTCATTCCTGCTTTCCTGTCGCCGGTTGGGGCGGGGTTCATGGCGATTTCTTACACGAAATTCGCCCCCTGGCAAAGTTTTCTCAAATATTTCCGTCGGATTTCGTCACAAAAAAAGGCGGCACCCAGTGCCGCCTTTTCTCTTTCGTATCGGAACCTTATCTCAGTCCAGCAGCACGAGTTCTTCCGCTGATGCCTTACCGTTACGCCCCTCAACCAGTTCATACTGAACTTTCGCGTTTTCCTGAAGGGTCGTCAAACCGGCCCGTTCAACAGCCGAAATATGCACGAAAGCGTCTGACCCGCCGTCCTCTGGTGCGATGAAACCGTAACCTTTGGTCGGGTTAAACCACTTTACTGTACCTTTTGCCATGTCTTAGTCTCCTGGACACTCATCAATATATCAGGTCAACAGCGCCGTCGAAGTGCCCAATAGCGGCGACCGATTGACCTTGGAAGTGCCGCCCTTTAGCAATTTTCAGCCAGAAAAATGGACTCCCATCGACTCGCCTAATTGATAATTTGTTTTTTTGCAAGAAAGATTTGAGCAAATTCAACTTTTTGTGAAACATCGCCGGATTAGTTGCAACAATATCCCGTAAATCGCTTATTTTTTAATCAACTCTCCGAATAAAGGCATATAGGCTGACCCATCCGCCCATTGTCCGGGAAATGCGAAAACACGCATTTGCGGAGCGGATTTTTATTGCTGACGGGTCCGGACGCGCGGGCTATCCTCCTCTCAAAACAGCAAACTGGAGAGCCCTCAAATGACCAGTGATCAGAAAGCCCGTGGAAGCTGCCTGTGCGGCGCGGTTACCTTTGAAGTGGACGGTCCGCTTCGCAAAATCTCCTATTGTCATTGCGGCCAGTGCCAGAAATCGAGCGGCCATTATTTCGCCGCCACCGCCGCCGCAAAAAACGATTTTACCCTGACCGAGGATAGCGGCCTGAAATGGTACAAATCCTCCCCCTGGGCGGAGCGCGGTTTCTGCGGCGACTGCGGTTGCAGCCTGTTCTGGCGCATGGAGGGGGACGACAATATCAGCATCCTCGCCGGATCGTTCGATGGCGATGTCCCGCTGACGGCGGAGGCGCATATCTTCGTCAAGGGCCGCAAAGGCTATTACGACATCACCGACGGCCTGCCGCAATATGACACCTACCCCGGCGATCCGGAAAGCAGCGAAGGAGACGCACAATGAAACTTGAAGGATCCTGCCATTGCGGCGCGGTGGCCTTTTCCCTCACCTGCGCCCATCCCTATCCCTTCAACTACTGCTATTGCTCGATCTGCCGGAAGACGCAAGGCGGCGGCGGGTTCGCCATCAATCTCGGCGGTAATGCGGACAGCCTGACGGTCGAGGGGGAGGATAATATCTCCGTCTATCAGGTCCGGCTGGAGGATGGCCCCAGCCCAGCCAAACGCCATTTCTGCAAACATTGCGGCAGCGCGCTCTGGGTCTATGATCCGCGCTGGCCCGAACTCATCCACCCCTTCGCCTCCGCCATCGATACGGACTTGCCCGCCGCACCGGAGCGCACCCATCTGATGCTCGGATCGAAGAAAGGCTGGGTGCCTATTGACAAAGGACCCAACGATAAGCTTTTCGATGAATACCCCGTTGAATCCATTGCCGACTGGCATAAAAGGCTCGATCTGGAAAGTTAGGGTCTTGATCCTCGCCCGGACATGGCCAGATTTATGTCATAATAAATCCATGCACGCCTGATACATCGCGTTGCTCTGAGGATAACGGGGAAAAGATATTTCATGCGTAAACTGACATTGCTGCGGCATGCCAAATCAAGCTGGTCCGATCATGGCAAGGCCGACATCGACCGGCCGCTGACATCGCGCGGGCGGCGCGGGGCCCTCAAAATCGGGACCTATATGGCGGAGCACGGGATATTTCCCGACCTGATCCTCTGCTCCCCGTCCCGGCGGACGCGCGAGACATTATCACAGATCAACCCTTTCCTGCCCGACGGAATCGAGGTGCAGGTCGAGAAATCGATCTATTCGGCCGGTCATGGCGATGGGCTGGTCTGCTATCTCAAAAGTTCGGCGATCGAGGAGGCGCATGTCATGATCATCGGCCATAACCCGACCATGCAGCAGATGGCCCTCAACCTCGCCTCACCGACGGCGGAGAACAGCTATTCAATGATCGAGAAGAAATACCCGACCGCTGCTCTCACCCAGATCCGCTTCGACATCGACGACTGGAGCCAGCTTAAAGGCCGCGGGGAGCTGCTGCATTACGTCACGCCGAAGATGCTGCCGGGGCTGCCCGCGGATGAAGAGGACTGAGAATGAGCACAGAGCGGATCGATATCGATACATGGGAGCGGCGGGAGCAGTATCTCCTGTTTCGCAGCATGGAGGTGCCGCATTTCAGCCTGACCGCCCCGGTGGAGATAACGCCGCTCATCGAAAGGGCGCGGAAGGACAAACGCTCCCTCTTTAACGCGCTGCTCTATGGCATCATGCGGACGGTCAACGACATTCCCGAGTTCCGCACCCGCTTTCGCGGCGAGGAAGTGTTGCGCCATGACATCGTGCATCCCTCCTTCACCGTGCCCATCGCCAATGACCATTTTGCCTTCTGCGAGGCGCGTTATCTGGAAGACTGGCCGGCCTTCGATGCGGAGGTGACCGCCGCCAAGGAAAAGGCAAGTCGGCAGACCAAGCTCTCGGACGACATCGCCGGGGAGGATCAGTGGATTTATTTAAGCTGCATGCCCTGGCTCGATTTCACCGCCGCGACCCACCCCTTGCAGAACAAGGATGACTGCATCCCGCGCATTGCCTGGGGCAAGATCATTGAGGAAAATGGCCGCGCCCGGCTGTCCGTCAATCTCCAGGCCCATCACGCCCTGATGGACGGGCTGCACGCGGCCCGCTTCTATGACGGTCTTCAGGAGAATTTACAGAAATTATAGGGTCGAATTCTAGTCGAGCAGGACAAAAATGGTCTTCGCAGCCTTCAGGGATTTGATCTGGTCCTCCCGCGTGAGGCGCAAATTGGTGTATTGAAACTCACTGGAGTAAAAAACGAGACGGTTGCAGACATCATTGTCATCAAGCAGCGGGAAGCCGACAGCATAGCTGTCTTCCACCTCGCCGCTGTGTGTCACCCCGGACAGCTTCGTAAACATGCCGCAGGGGCGGGAGACGCATTCATACATGGAATCTGCCGCACGCTCTCGTGCTTCCCCTTGCCAGAAATCAAGAAAATTTCGGCCCGTCACCTCCATCCCGAAGCGATCGACAATTGCCGTTCCCGCCAAACGATAGATAATCTCGTCCCGGGACACCACCTCGTACATGGCGATGGCGGGCAGCATGGAGTAGATTTTGGTGGGGTCGAAACGGCTGCGCTTGGGGACAAGCCCCTCCCGGTCAAGACTGCGCCAGTAAGCCGCAAACTCCCTCGCATCCGGCGTCACCCAGTCGATGTCGTCGAACTTCTCATAGACCATGCGTTACACTTGTCTCCCGATCGGTAGCAGGCTTGACTGTTTGGCCCGCGCGTGCGCGAAGCCAGCGATATATTAATTGTTGTTTCATTAGGTCCGTAAAATATACCGGCATATTCATTGTATGCCAACAAACAATTTGTTTATTCGCCGGCCGGAAGCCGGCGAATACAAATCAAGCGGACAATATTTCCGTAAGAAAAAACGGAGAAAGCCGATTATTTANTATAACTTACGCCCAGACCGGCGCGNGCGTCNTTCTGAATACCATATTGCGGNATCGGATANCGCAGCCCGTTNTTGGANAGCGCCGCCAGCCCNTCGATCACCTTCGGCAGATAGGCGGGNGGAATGGNCATCANCAGNTCNTCCTCCAGNACACCNCCGTAGCGCCGCTCGGCGAAGCAGGGCAGCGACAAGCTCGGNTCCCCGGTGGAGAGCGCCCGTCCCCAGCTATCGGCGCAGGAAGATTCGCCCACGACCGAGAAATCGAGTTTTTTATAACCCGCCCATTGCAGGCCGTTGATGAACAGGATCATCTGCGCCGGGGTTGCATAAATCAGGCAGATATCCGGCGGGTTCAGCCGTTTGGAGGCAAGCGGCGAGACTGCCATCGCCTGAAACTGACCCGAAGGGACCACGGTCATCGCCGACTGGTGATTGCGGGCATCTTCCGGCGTTTCGTACCAGACCCCGGCGTAGCGGGCGCCTTCGCGCCATTCCGCATCCTGCGGATGCAGCCCCATTACCGCGCCGCATTGCGCGCCGACAAAATCCTCCGCCGTTGCGCCGACGGTCCAGCCGAGACGGCAGGCCTGCGCCACGATCTGATCGGCGGTATGGATGGAGCTCGGGCGGCGAATCTTCTCGACCGCCTCCATTTCCTCCTTCGTTTCAAACAGCTTCATGCCGATCGGCGTCGCCCGGAGGCGCAAATATTTGTTCAGCCCATCAAGGATCGCGTCCCAATCGTAATAATTTTCGAGTTTTGTCATTTTTATACTCCTTTTTGCAAAGAGTGGCATGAAAGCGCGCGCCTGTCATCCTGTCTGTTGCCTGTCGCGCTCATTATGCCCGCCGCAAAACTATTGAATTTTCCGCGAAATGCGCAATGTTATAGAGGAGTTCCTGTCCCAGACGAGACATATATATGACGGCAAAAAAACCCTATCATCATAACCCGCGCGGCGGTTTTCGGAACCCGGAGGGCAGTCCCAACCTCCAGATGCGCAAGCGCGGCCTGATGCGGTTTATCTACCGGCAGATGAAGAAGAAACAGGTTCCCGAGCTGCCCGTGGGGCATGCGCTGGACCGTTCCGGCGTCGAGGCCGGCATCACTGCGGGCGGCAACCCGAGCGTGACCTGGCTCGGCCATGCGGCCTTCATCATCCGCACCGGCGGCAAGGTGATCCTGACCGATCCGTATCTGTCCGAGAATGCGGGTCCGGGCCGGGTTGGGCCGAAACGCTATGTGCCCGCCGCCCTCAAGGCGGAGGAACTGCCGAAGGCCGATGTCATGCTGGTCAGCCATAACCATTACGATCATCTGGATGCCCGCACGGTCCGCGCCTATCCCTACAAGGAGCATACACAGGTCATCGTCCCGCTCGGCAATGCTGCCTTTTTCCGCAAGCGCGGCTACACGAAGGTGATCGAGGCGGACTGGTGGGACAGCTGGTCGGAGGACGGGCTGACCATCACTACCCTGCCCGCCGTGCATTCCTCGGGCCGGGGTGTTCATGACCAGAAGAAGACCCTGTGGGCGAGCTTCGGCATCAAGACGGCGGCGGAGAATATCTGGTTTTCCGGCGACACCGCCTATGGCGACATCTTCCATGAGGTCGGTGAGAAACAGGCGCCGTTCGACCTTGCCATCGTCGGCATCGGCGCCTATGAGCCGCGCGAGATCATGAAAATGGTCCATGCGACGCCGGAGGATGCGATCCGGATCGCCCGCGCCATAGGCGCCCGGCGCGCCCTCGGCATGCATTGGGGAACGGTATTGCTAACACCCGAGGACCCGTTCGAGGCACCGATCCGCTTCCGCCAGGCCGCCATCGATCAGGACTATGGCGCCGATAATGCCTGGATCCTCAAGATCGGCGAGACCCGCTCGCTGAAAGAGGCGGCGTAACACCTCTCCGCCGCGCCGCCCGCATCCGGAGGCCATCGCGCATATTGAGGCCGAGCAGGGCAATATTGACGGCCCCGGCCAGCAGCTCGACCCCCTGCACCCCGTAAAAAACGGCATCGAACGCCCCCGCCTCCGCCTTATGCGCGAGAAAGAAGGCGGCGGGCATCAGGATGAGAAGACCGTTCGCGGCAATGAAGGGCATCCGCTTGCGCTTTCTCGCGATCATCGCACCGCCGCGCCCCTTCGCGAGGCGAACCCCCGATATCCCCGCCCCCATCAGCGCCGGGACCAGCAGCAGAAAACCCCAGGGGATCGCCGTCTTGACCGCCGTCACCATCTGCGGCGAGGCGAACAGCTCCGATACGGCCGTCGACATCCAGAATGTCATAATCGTTGCGAGCGCCAGAGCCCCGGCGACGGGATGCAGGAATTTCATCATCATCTCCTCCTCTTGGATTTTATATATAGCAAGCTATATAATATTGCATAGCAAGCTATGCAAGTGTTAAAAGAGGAAATGACATTTAAAAAGGAACAATCGGCGGGCTATCTCGCCAACCATATGGCGCGGCTGTTCGCCCGCGGGCTGGACGCGCGAATCCGCCCGCTCGGCCTCAGCACGGGGATCTTCCCCGCCCTCCTGGAGCTGTGGGAGAATGACGGCCTGACACAGAAAGAGCTGGTGACCCGCCTCGATATCGAACAGGCGACGATGGCGAACACCCTGAACAGGATGGAGCGGGACGGCTTCGTCACCCGGCGGAAAGATGCAACGGACGGACGGGTGCAGCGGGTCTGGCTGACCAATAAGGCGCACAAGCTCGAAGGCCCGGCAATCAGCGCGGCAAAGGCGCAGAATGCGGTGGTGCTCTCCACCCTCTCGGCCAAGGAACAGGCGGATTTCCTGAAACTCATGGGCAAGGCCGTTGCGGCCATGCGGGCGGGCGAGAAAAAGCCCTGAACTCAGCGCCGGAGCTGGCTGACATATCTCCGGAGAAAGGCGATATAGCCCCTCTCCGTCTCCCGCAGATGCGGCCGCATCAGCATATGCAGGTTCTCCAGCGCATGGAACGGCACGGCGGGAAAGGCATGGTGCTCCACATGGAAGGGCATGTTCCAGGCGAGCTTGCGCATCACCGGATTGCTCATCGTCGTGCGGGTGTTGGTGAAGTTGTCCTCCGTCTCCGGGCAGAGGCCATGCTCGGCCAGCAGGTAAAGCCGCAGGAACGGCTGACCGAGAAGCGCCGGGATGATCCAGACATAGAGCAGCAGGGTCGAGCTCATGGCGATGGAAACCCCCGCCAGCAGCGCATAGACAAGCAGCATCCCCCGCGCCTCTCGCGCAATGCTCGCGCGGCCATGCGCCGGCACGAAGGGATCATTGCAACGATGGAACGCGTTCCGGATCAGGGTCCGGAGATGGGAGGCCCAGATCGGCAGGCCGGAGACATGCCAGATATACCCGGCCAGCGTCGCGGGCTTCGGGCGTTGCAATTCGGGGTCGCGCATCGGGTCCTGGGTGAAGCGGTGATGCTCGATATGGAAATAGCGGAACCATTCGGGCGGCAGGACGATCAGCAGCCCGCTGATCCACGCCGTGGCCTTGTTGAGCGAGAGGCTCTTAAACGCCGTGCGATGCACGCTCTCATGCAGCGCGGTAAAGAGGAAGAGGATCAGTATCCCCTGCGGCAGCATCAACAACGGCCAGCCCGGCCCCTGCATCGCGATCAGCGCCCCGATCAGCAGGATCAGCCCCGCATGCCCGGCAAGATGCACCAGCCCCTTCGCATCCGAGCGGCGCGTCAACATGTCCCGCTGTCCCTTCGTTAAGGACTTTATAAACTCACGGCTGTCCATGGAAAGAGTTTACGGGATAAAGCGGCGCATTGAAATGCGACATTTTGCTTACCCAAAATAATATTTGATTGTATATATTTTATTATATACTCTTTTTTATAGAAAAAAAGGGGGCTAACTATGGAACCTATATATGACAGTACAGGCGCAGTTATTTCTTGGTTGCAAGATGAGAACGTGTATGACTTAAACGGCAAACACCTTGCTATAGTTCGAGATAAGAATGTTTTTTCACATACCGGGCAGCACTTAGGCGTCTTCGGTAGTGGATTGTTTAGGGATCATTCGGGTGATGTAATTGCATTCATGAGAAATGGTTCTGGCGGTCCAATGTTGCCTATTCCAGCAATACCACCAATTCCGCCGATTCCTTCAATCCCTCCTATTCCATCAATTCCTGCAATTCCACCAATCCCAGCAATACCATCATATAACTGGTCAGCAGTCGATTGGACGGCCTTTATTTCTGCATAAAAAAGGGCCCGCCGAAGCGAGCCCTTTTCTGTGTCGTATGCTCTCGCGATTAACGCTTGGAGAACTGGAAGCTCCGGCGGGCTTTCGCGCGGCCGTATTTCTTACGTTCAACCGTCCGGCTGTCGCGGGTGATGAAGCCTTCGGCCTTCAGCGCCGGGCGCAGGGCCGGCTCATAGGCGGTCAGGGCTTTCGAAATACCATGGCGCACCGCACCAGCCTGGCCGGAGAGACCCCCGCCCTTCACCGTGCAGATAACATCGAACTGGCCGACGCGGTCGGTCACTTCGAACGGTTGCAGCAGGATCATGCGGAGCACGGGGCGCGCAAAATAAACGTCCTGATCGCGGCCGTTGACGGTCACCTTGCCCGAGCCGGGCTTGATCCAGACGCGGGCAATGGCGTTTTTCCGCTTGCCGGTGGCGTAGGAACGGCCCTGCCCGTCGATCACCGGATCGGGCAGTTCCACTTCGATAACCTCGGCAGCCTCGATCACCTCGGCGCCTTTTTCAACGGCGGCCGGGGCGTCCGCTGCGGCGCCTTTGGTCAGGTCTTTCAAATCCTCAAGGGAGTTTGCTTCATCGGCCATACTCAGGCGCTCCTTACATTCTTGGAATTCATCGACGCAACATCGACCACTTCGGGGTTCTGCGCGGCATGGGGATGCTCGGCCCCGGCGTAAACGCGCAGGTTGCTGAACTGCTCCCGTCCGAGCGGTCCGCGCGGGATCATCCGCTCAACCGCCTTCAGGATCAGCCGCTCCGGATGGGCGCTACCGAGAGTTTTTTCGGCGGTCCGGCTCTTGATGCCGCCGGGATAGCCGGTGTGCCAGTAGAAGACCTTGTCGGTGAGTTTCTTGCCGGTCAGCGCGACCTTTTCCGCGTTGATGACGATGACATTGTCGCCGCAATCGATATTCGGGGTATACATCGGTTTATGCTTGCCGCGCAGGCGGGTCGCAATAATCGAGGCGAGACGACCGAGAACGATGCCTTCCGCATCGATCAGCAGCCATTTCTTCTCCACCTCGGACGGTTTCGCAGAATAGGTTTTCATGTAACTTCCAGCCTTCGCATCAAGCGTGCCATAACAAAATAAAGGGAGCGATTGGCTCCCCGGTCTGATGCGCGGGTATAATATCACTCCGCACCCAAGTCAACCGAAATAATGCAGTTATTTCACCCTTTTATCATTGTGGTATTATAATACCTCATTTTTATCCACAGGGCATACGCTAGCGTTTCGGCGGGATGGCATAGGTCATGGTGGCATGGGCGACCGGGTCATCGAGATCGCCCGCAAACAGGCTGAATTCCCCGATAGCGAGGGTCTTGCCGAGCTTGAGCAGCCGCCCCTCCGCCCGCAAGGTTCCCGGCTCGGGCTTGCGGAGGAAGTTGATATTGAGACTGGTGGTGACGGCGAGCGCGACGGGGCCGATCTGCGCCAGCAGCAGGAGATACATGGCCGCATCGGCGAGTTCCATCATCGTCGGGCCCGAGACCGTCCCGCCCGGCCGCAAATGCCGGTCCTCCGTTGTCATCAGCACGGTGATCGAGCGGTCGTCGACATGGGCAACTTTCAGGTTCAGATGATCGACCTGCGGGAAATGTTCCCGGTTGAAGGCTTCGAGCATTTCGGCGGACATGACGGGCACGGGCGGTTTCTCCTCTTATGGGTCAGGGCAAGATAATCGCCCTCCCCCGGCGTCGCAAGCCTTTCGCAGCGCCCGCAGAAAATTAGCCGATGGCCATTGATCCGCCGCCAGAAAGGATTATGGTATCTGTCAAAGATGAAAATGCGAGGAATTCCCCAATGTCTGGCAGAGAAATAACAAGCAAGGACAATGAAGACATCATCCGCCTGAATGTCGCCGATCATATCGCCACCATCACGCTCAACGATCCGACGAGCCGCAACTCCCTTTCGCGCGCGATGATGGGGCGGATACAGGACGTGCTGGACGAGATTGCCGCCTCCAGCGATATCCATGTGGTGATTATCGAGGCGACGGGCCCGGTGTTCAGCTCCGGCCATAACCTGAAAGAGGTCATTGCCGCCAATGAGGATGATACCATTGGCGAGCTGCTCACCCAGTGCTGCACGATGATGCAGGGTGTCGTGAACCTGCCGCAGCCGGTGATCGCCCGCGTCGATGGCGCGGTGACGGCGGCGGGGACACAGCTTGTCGCCTCCTGCGATCTGGCCTATGCGTCGGAGAATTCGAAATTCGCAACCTCGGGCGTTAATTTCGGGCTTTTCTGCTCGACCCCGATGGTCGCGCTCAGCCGCAATGTCGCGCCGAAGCAGGCGATGGAAATGCTGGTCAGCGGCGACTTCATCGATGCGGAGCGGGCGGTGGAAATCGGGCTGGTCAATGCCGCCCTGCCCGAGGGCGAGCTGGATGCGCATCTCAAGAAGATGGCAACGAACATCGCCTCGAAATCCCCTTATGTGCTGAAACTCGGCAAGGCCGCCTTCTACAAACAGCTCAACATGCCGCTGGATGAGGCCTATAAATTCACCTCCGGCGTCATGCAGGAGAATATCGCCTCCGAGGACGGGCAGGAAGGCATGCACGCCTTCAAGGAAAAACGCACGCCTGTCTGGCGGGGAAAATAAGCCGCATGAACCACGACACCTACGCCGATGACTATATCGGCGGCATCCTCAATGACGTCAAAACCATTGCGGTGGTCGGCGCGAGCAGCAATCCCTCGCGGCCGAGCTACTATGTGATGAAATATATGAAGCGCAAGGGCTATCGCTGCATTCCGGTCAACCCGGGCCTTGCGGGTCAGGAACTCCTGGGCGAGACGGCCTACGGGTCCCTTTCGGATATCCCCGTGGCTATCGATATGGTCGATTGTTTCCGCGCCTCGGACGCCATTCCGCCGATTGTCGAGGAAGCCATCAAAATCGGTGCGAAAGTGATCTGGATGCAGCTGGGCGTCCGCCATGACGAAGCGGCAAAAGCGGCGGAGGCCGCCGGCATCAAGGTCGTGATGAACCGCTGCCCCAAAATCGAATATGGCCGTCTCTCCGGCGAGATTGCCTTTATGGGCGGCCGGTCCGGCGTGATTTCTTCAAAACGATCCAAACTAGTAGGGAAAAAGTCAACATGAGCAATCCAAAATTCGAGACCCTGTCCATCCATGCCGGTGCCGCGCCGGACCCGACCACCGGCGCCCGCGTCACCCCCATCTACCAGACCTCCAGCTTTGTATTCGACGATGTGGATCACGCGGCGGAGCTGTTTAACCTTCAGGCCTTCGGCAATATCTATTCGCGCCTGACCAACCCGACCAATGCGGTCCTGGAAGAGCGGGTGGCGACGCTTGAGGGCGGCGCGACGGGCCTCGCCGTTGCCTCCGGCCATGCGGCGCAGCTCATCATCTTTCACACCCTCATGCAGCCCGGCGATGAATTCCTCGCCTCCACCCGGCTATATGGCGGCTCCATCACCCAGTTCAGCCAGTCCTTCAAGAAATTCGACTGGAACGCGACGTTCGTCGATCCGAAGGACCCGCAGAGCTTCAAAAAAGCGCTGACGCCGAAATGCAAGGCGATCTTTATCGAAAGCCTCGCCAATCCGGGCGGCGTGATGACCGACATCAAGGCCATTGCCGATATCGCCCATAAGGCGGGCATCCCGCTGATCGTCGACAATACGCTGGCTACCCCCTATCTCTGCCGCCCGATCGAACATGGCGCGGATATCGTCGTCCATTCGGCGACGAAATTCCTCGGCGGTCATGGCAACTCCATGGGTGGCCTGATCATCGATTCCGGCAAGTTCGACTGGAGCGCGTCGGACAAGTTCCCGACCATGAGCCAGCCGAACGACTCCTATCACGGGCTCAAATTCCACGAGACCTTCGGCGAGCTCGGCTTCGGCATTGCCTGCCGGGCGCTGGGCCTGCGCGATCTCGGCCCGGCCCTCTCTCCGTTCAATGCCTTCATGATCCTGACCGGGATCGAGACATTGCCGCTGCGGATGGAGCGGCACAGCGCCAACGCGCTTGCCGTCGCCGAATATCTGCAAAAGCATGACAAGGTAAGCTGGGTTTCCTACGCGGGGCTCAAGGGCGATCCCTATTATGACCTCGCTCAGAAGTATCTCAATGGCGGTGCCGGGGCGGTGCTTACCTTTGGGATCAAGGGCGGCTATGACGCCGGGGTCAAGGTGGTCGAAAGCGTCGAGCTGTTCTCCCATCTCGCCAATATCGGCGACACCCGCAGCCTGATCATCCACCCAAGCTCCACCACCCATCGCCAGCTGGACGAGGATCAGCAGGTCGCGGCGGGTGCCGGGCCGGATGTCGTCCGCCTGTCCGTCGGCATCGAGAATGTCGAGGATATCATCGCCGATCTGGATCAGGCTCTCGCCGCCAGCTAGGCGATCTCAGCTATCGTAGACCGATAGCTCGATCAGGTTGAGGTCGGGGTCGCGCACATAGAGGGACGTAATCGTCCCCCGCGCCCCCGTCCGCTTGACCGGCCCCTCCAGAATGTCGATCCCGGCGGCCAGCAGCCGGGATTGCATCTCCTCCAGCTCCCCCTCGATAATAAAGCACAGATCCGCCGTGCCGGGTTTCGCCAAATGCGCCCGCGGCGAGAGCTCGCGCCCCGCGACATGCAGGTTGATTTTTGACGATCCGAATTTCAGCGCCTGACGATCTTTTGCGAATTCCTCAAAAGTCATTCCCAATATTTCACAGTAAAACGCCTTCGTTCGTTCTAGATCGACAACGGTTAATACGAAATGATCAAGATTTTTTATCATTATTATTTCCATATTTATTTATTGAACATTCATTATTTATCACCAGTTAAGTAAAAAAGAACTGATTAAGGCAAAATTCTGAAATATTCAATTTTATTACTATCTTCTTTACTGCTCGCTGTTTCCACCACCGCATCGGCCAAGGACGGAACGGTCACGGCGGCCGAAGGCTGGAACAACAGCGCGGGCTTCCAGACATCCTATGACAAGCTGGTCAAGCTTACCACCGCCGAAGCGATCGAACGGCAGAACGGCGGCTTTTACGATCAGTGGCAGCAGAATAACATGTATATCAGCAACACCTCGATCGACACGCAGAATAATATCACCGCGGGAGATGTGGATGGCCTGAACGTTACATCCACCCATTGCGGGCATTCGGTTGCGCAGCAGCCGATCAATAACGACGCCGATAATCATGTAACGGCAGGCGATGTTTCCTGCATCGTGGGGACAAACAATGCGAACAATCCTTAAAACTGCCGCCCTGCTCCCGCTCCTGCTGACGGGCTGTATCGCCACCAGCCAGGAGAACATCGAGCTGACGGAAGGACCGCCGGTGCAAACCCTGGTTACCCCTTATGACCGGCTGATCGGCTGCATCTCGCAGAACGCAAGGCTCTATGGGGTCTGGGCTGTTGGCGATATCGTGGACGCCACCGGCAAGTTCAGCGCCGAATATGCGGGCACAGGCAAGTTTGTCTCCCAGGGGGCCGGCGACATGATGCAGACGACCCTGATGAAGGCAAAGGCGGAGCGTGTCGTCAATCGGCGCGATCCGCGCCCCGTCATCTCGGAAATCCAGCTCGGTATCCGCGATGCCAAGCAATTCACCCTGATGGATTACTACATCACGGGTTCCGTCAACACGCTCGATTTCATTCCGGGCGCGGCGGCAGAGGTGACCGTTGCCGGGATCGGCCCGCGCTATCGTCAGAACCGCGCCATTGTCGGGCTCGATTTGCATCTCACCGATGCGCGCACGTCCGAGGTGCTGGCGGCGGTCAATATCTCAAAGCAGATATTCGCCGATGAGGCCGGCTTCGGAATCGGGCGATTCTTCGGGGACACGCTGGTCGATCTCGATATCAGCGGCCAGAGCCGCGAACCACTTCAGCTTTCCCTCCGTTCCATGCTGCAGTTCGGGCTGTATGAAATGCTCGCCCAACTCAACCCCAACATTAAGGGAAGCTGTCAGGAGATCGTCGATGCCGTAGAAGGAGTCGAAGATACCGGATCCGCCAACACCTAAATCAGAAGCGGCATCTTTTCAGGGGTGCGTCATTTCTCAAAAATATATTTTTAGCAAAGGATTTTATCATGAAAAAATTACTTCTCGGGTCATTACTGCTGGCATTTGCCGCCAGCCCGGCCCTCGCCCAAGACGGCCGTTTCGGCGGGCTTCCGGGCGGTACTCCAACCGGATACTCATCTACCACCGGACACCAGATCGATGCTGTGGTTGGCACGAACTACAGTTCCGTCAGCATCGGCAACACGACCGGGACCGTCACGGTCGGCGGCCAGTATTCCGTCAATGCCGTCGTCAGCCATATCGGTCCGAATGTGGTTCAGCAGGGCTTTGCCAATGTCGACTTGCATGCCCCGACCTTTGGCGATCTCGACAAAGCCGGTGAAGGCGGTGGCCATGTCTATAACGGGCCGAGCAATGCGGCCGTGGTCTCCCAGACACTGGAGAAAAACGCGATCGCTTTTGACACCCTGCGGCGAGAAGACGGCCTGACCGATATTATCCAGTCCCTGCTTGAGCCTCAGCAGTCCAACAAACTTGTAGCTGAAGCCACTGATACCGCTGATGCCGCACGTCTTGGGTCGTCACTAGAGTCGGCCTCTTTGCGGGCGGATATTGTCGGTATCGCCTTGTTTAACGGGACTATCCGTGCCGATTCCTATCCGGATCGGTTCTAATCGAGCAGACACCTAACCCATCGGCTTTTCCGGGCTCCGTCCGGGGTTAAGCCATCTCCCGCCGCCGGTCAGCCTGAGGGCTGGCCGGCTTTTTTCACGCCTTGCTCGGCGCCGAGTTCATGGACGACGAAGAGCGCAAGGGCCAGCACCAGCATGCCGCCCGCCTGATGCGCCGCGCCGAGGGGGACCGGCACCACATAGAGCAGCGTAACGATGCCGAGGAAGACCTGCACGAACACCATAGAGACCAGCGCGGCGATCCCGGCGCGCGCGCCTGCGCCAAGGTCCCGCCCGCGGCTGATCAGATAGAGCCAGATGCTGACCCCGGCAATGGCATAGCCGACCATGCGGTGCACAAACTGCACGGTAGAGGGGTTTTCAAGGAAGTTGTGATAGAGCGGCACGAGATCGAACATATCGGCGGGCAGGAAGGTGCCGCCCATCATCGGCCAGTCCGTATAGATAAAGCCCGCGTTGAGCCCGGCAACAAACCCGCCGATGAGGATCTGCAGCGCGATCAGCGCCAGCAGCACCCAGGCCGCCCGCCGCACCGCGCCATGGGCCTCTGGGTGGCCCTTATAAGGCAGGCGCAGGAGATCGAAAATCGTCCAGAGCAGCGCTGCGAAAATCAGGCTCGCGAGCGCGAGATGCGCCGTCAGGCGGTAATGGCTCACATCCGGGTTATCGACCAGCCCGCTTTTCACCATGAACCAGCCCATCCCCCCCTGCGCCGCACCGAGCAGGAACAAAAGCGCGAGCCGGGGCGCCATTTGCCTCGGTATTTTTTTCAGGAGCAGCAACAGCACAAAGGGCACGAAGAAGGCGATGCCGATAATGCGGCCCAAGACCCGGTGGGCATATTCGAAGGCGTAGATGCCCTGAAACTCCGCGAGACTCATGCCCTTGTTGATCTTCTGATATTCGGGGAAGGCCTTGTAGCGCTCGAACTCCGCCATCCAGGCCTCGCCACTCAGCGGCGGCAGCCAGCCCGTAATCGGCTTCCAGTCGGTCATGGAGAGGCCCGAATTGGTGAGCCGCGTCACCCCGCCGAGCACGATCATGGCAAACACCAGCACCGCCACCAGCGCGAGCCAGCCAACCACCAGCTTGCGCCCGTCACCCGCGACCGCGGCCCTGCTATCGTGAATATCCGTCGTCATGGCCCGCACCATAGCCCAATCCCCCGCAAAAGCAATATAGCGCGGGCTATTGCGGCACTCCGTCGCAGGGTGAGAGTTTGGGTGGGGATGCGATGAATTGACTAGGGAAATTAACCGTCTAAACTTCTCCGATAACGTGCACTGTGATGCTGAGCAGGAAGAGACAATGGCTGACCAAGAACTTGTAAAAAAAATCCGTGATGGAACTTGGACAAATCCTGAGTTGCAAGGAGCAGATCTATCCTATGCCGATATACAGAATATAGACCTTCAAGGCGCAGATTTGCTGGCCGCAGATCTATTGAGCGCAAAAATACAAGGCGCCAATCTAAAAGGCGCTAATCTGCAAAATGCTAACTTACAGAAAGCTAATTTGCGCAGAGCCAATTTAACAAATACCAATTTGTCAATATCTGCTTTACAAGGCGCTAATATTCGATCCGCTGTTTTGGAAAATGCTAATTTGCAGAATGCCAACTTAAGCAGTGCCGACTTATATGACGCTGTTATGCACAAAAGCAAACTGAGTTATGCCACTCTACACGACACCAACTTAACGGGCGCGGATCTAAGATCCTCAGACCTTCGAGGAGCCAGCTTTCTAAGGGCTAATTTAGAAGGAACCGACTTAAATTTTGCCGAGACTGATGATCAAACTCGAATAGATTTACCAGCTAATTTCCAGCTTATTGACAATATTATTCGCCGGATAGATCGTTCTCACGCGACATCAAACGTTATTAATAGCATCGATAAAAAGTCTCAGTTCTCAGAATTATCAACAGCTAACGAAAATAATCTCAAGCAAGGTAACTATTCGGAAGAAAGCACTTCTTTGATCGATATTATTACTGCTTTAGGGAGAAAAATTAGTTTTTTCGGACAACCTGATGGCCATCATGTCTGTTCTTCAAACATCGGAATTGGCGGCGGATTATTAAGTATTACTGCAACCTTCATCCCCTATAAAGGCAATAGTGGAAGAGACTACAAGTCATTTTTGGAATTGCTTGGATGGGACGAAGCAAATGATCTTCGAATTGAGGAAGAAGCTCTTCAAAATATTCTATCTGCGATCCATGAAACTCTAAGTAAATATGGAATGGACATCTCCAGAGATGATCCATTTTTTGAGCAGCTCATAAATGAGTCGTGGATTACCTTTTCGGCAAGCCCATTAAGCTGTGGGCCACTCCCTAATGACATATCCGTCGCAGTAAAGCACCCAAAGAAGAAGGGATTAATTGCTCTAATTTGTGGAAAAGGCGTTCTAATAATCAGTGTTGGCACGTTTGTGGCTGGCGCGATATTCGGGTCAATTTCTGGTGATATGGGAAAAGGCTTCTTTGGAGCGGCCTTTGGCGTGGAGAGTTGGGAGGAAAAAGGTGAAGAAATATTCCATAGTTTGCAGGCAACGTACGAGGAATCTCAACTCACTATTTTAAATGTTCTTTCTCGTACTGCCCCCGAAAAATCTCCGCCGTCATCTGAGGGAGAAACACCTTTAGCTTTACACCGGGACGAAGAGGACGGACCCCGAGACGAAGAGGACGAGGCTTAAGCGCAACCACTAAAAAAAGCCCCGAAACAGTGATGTTTCGAGGCTTTTAATTGGTCGGGCAGGCCGGATTTGAACCGACGACCCCTTCACCCCCAGTGAAGTGCGCTACCAGGCTGCGCTACTGCCCGCCATGTCCTGGTGGGGCCGTTCCCGGCCCGAGGCTGGCGCACTATACTGACGGGCAGACGTGTTGGCAACGCCCGTTCTGCGGCATCGGCACATTTTTTTGTGCCCGCCGAAATCCCCTCAAGCCCGGCTCAGGCGAGCAGCTCTTTCAGCTCCTTCAGCTCCCCGAGAACGCGGCGGATCTGCGCCCTGTCGTCATTCGAGAGCGGCGCCGTCGCCTCTCCCTCCCCGTCGCTCGCCGTGTGGCTAAGCGCCGGGTTGCCCTCGGCCCGGGCGGCGGAGACCATGGCGTCGACATTATCGATACGCCCGCCCTGCTCTTTCAAGAGTTTCTGCGCGCCGCGGATGGTGAAGCCATGCTTGTAGAGAAGGTCGCGGATGCCGCGGATCAGCTCGATATCGGAGGGACGGTAGTAGCGCCGCCCGCCGCCGCGCTTCAGGGGCTTGACGATCTTGAACTTCGTCTCCCAGAAGCGCAGGACATGCTGCGGCACATCAAGCTCCGCCGAGACTTCGCTGATGGTCCGAAAGGCGTCCGGCGATTTCTGCAGTTTTTGAGCCTCTCTCGCCACGTTATGCGCCACCGTTGCCTTCGTTGATCTTGTCTTTCAGGACATGGGACGCACGGAAGACGAGGACGCGGCGCGGATTGATCGGCACCTCTTCCCCGGTTTTCGGGTTGCGGCCGATGCGGCCGGACTTCTGGCGCACCTGCAGACTGCCGAAAGAGGAAATCTTTACGGTTTCACCGGCGACGAGCCGGTCTGAAATTTCTGACAGGATTGCCTCAACATGATCCGCGGATTCATTCCGCGACAATCCGACCTGCTGATAGACAGCCTCTGCCAAATTTGCTCTGGTCAATGTGTTTTTTGTCATGATTTTACCCCATTAGGACTAACAGGATTATCAATGCGGCCCGCGCCGTCAATCATAAAGGTGTAATTTCCGCCTGTTATGCGCCCAAAAGTCGGTTTTTAGGCAAAAAAGGGCGATAACTGATTGAAATTGATCAGGGAATTGAGGAGCTGAGGGCGCCGCCTCAAAAAGAGATTCGCAAAATTACCAGCGGACCAGCGCCGAACCCCAGGTAAAGCCGCCGCCCATGGCCTCAAGCAGCAGCAGATCGCCGCGCTTGATGCGCCCGTCCCGCACCGCCTCATCCAGCGCAAGGGGAACAGATGCAGCGGAAGTATTGCCGTGTTTATCGACAGTTAGAACGACTTTCTCAGGATCGAGTTTAAGCTTCCTGCCAGTGCCATCGATGATTCGCTTATTCGCCTGATGCGGGATCAGCCAGTCGATATCGCTGGTTTCCAGCCCGGTCGCCTCCATCGCCTCATGAACAACGCTGGCGAGGTTGTTGACGGCGTGGCGGAAAACCTCCCGCCCCTCCATGCGCAGATACCCCGTCGTCTGGGTGGAGGAGGGGCCGCCGTCGACATAGAGCAGGTCATGCTTGTCGCCGTCCGAATGCAGATGACTGGTCAGGATGCCGCGATCGTCGGACGTGCCCGCCCCTTCCTCGGCCTCCAGGATGACGGCCCCGGCGCCGTCCGCGAACAGGACGCAGGTCGTCCGGTCTTCCCAGTCGAGAATGCGCGAGAAAGTCTCGGCGCCGATCACCAGCGCGCGGTTCGCCTGCCCGGATTTCACGAAATTATCCGCCGTCGCCAGCGCGTAGAGAAAACCTGTACAGACAGCCTGAACGTCGAAAGCAAACCCGCGCGTCATACCGAGGTTCTTCTGCACGACGGTGGCGGTCGCCGGAAACGTCTCATCCGGCGTCGCGGTCGCGAGCACGATCAGGTCGATGTCATCCGGTTTCAGTCCCGCCATCTCCAGTGCCGCCTTCGCCGCATGGGTGGCCAGATCGGAGGTCAGTTCATCATCCGCGGCGATATGGCGCTGCTTGATGCCGGAGCGGGCGACGATCCACTCGTCGGTCGTATCCACCATGGTCGACAGCTCTTCATTCGTGAGGATTCGTTTCGGCAGGTAGGACCCGGTGGCGGTAATGACTGAGCGGCGCATAAATTTCCTGTTCTATCCGGCATCTTCAGCAGAGCTGGAGGCCTGATCTGTTTTTGGGGTGGCCTTGGCGGGTGTTTCCACCACCTCGGTCATCTTTTCCGCTTCCGTCGCGGACCCGGCAGCATTATTACTCATTTTCTGCGCCATATCAAAGGTCTCGAAATGATCCCGCATTTTCTCGACCAGATCGTCGGAGACCATCTCGACAGCCACGCCAATCGCGTTGGCGAAGCCCGTCTCGTCGGTGCCGCCGTGGCTTTTCACGCAGATACCGTTGAGGCCGAGGAGCACCCCGCCGTTATAGACCCGCGGGTCCAGCCGCTCGCGCAGGACATTGAGCCCGCCGCGGGCAAACAGATAGCCGATGCGCGCCATCAGGGAGCTACGAAAGCCCGCGCGCAGGAAATCGGTGAAGAGCCGCACCACCCCTTCGGCGGTTTTCAGCGCCACATTCCCGGTGAAGCCGTCGGTCACGATCACATCAACGACACCGCGCGTGATGTCATCGCCCTCGACGAAGCCCTGATATTCAAACGGCGGGTTCTCAATGGAACGGAGGCGGTCCCCCGCCGCCTTGATGGTGTCATGGCCCTTGAGCTCCTCGCTGCCGACATTGAGCAATGCGACCCTGGGCGGCACACGGCCAAGCACGGCGCGGGCAAAATCAGCGCCCATGAAGGCAAACTGGACAAGATTTTCCGCATCGCATTCGACATTGGCGCCAAGGTCGAGCATCACCGTCTCGCCGCGCGGGGACGGCAGGACGGAGGCGATGGCCGGACGGTCGATGCCCGCCATCATGCGGAGCGAAACCTTCGCCATCGCCATCAGCGCGCCGGTATTCCCGGCAGAGACGATAGCCCCGGCCTCCCCATCGCGCACGGCGTCGATCGCAAGACGCATACTGCTCTTGCGGCCCTTGCGGAGCGCCTGACTGGGCTTGTCCTCTGACCTGATCGCCTCGTCCGTGTGGCGCAGCTCGCAAACGCCGCGCACGCCGGGATGGGCCTTCAGAAGCGGCTCCAGCCGCGCCTCATCCCCGAATAACAGAAAGCGGGCCTGAGGAAACTGTATGCGCACAATGTCGATGCCCTTAACCACGATGTCAGGAGCGTGATCTCCTCCCATCGCATCAAGGGCAATGACAATATTCTCAGGCATATTTCTGTCCGGGTCCGACCATTCTAATCAGCTGAGGCCGATCAGAGAATGTCGCTCGTTTCCAGAATTTCGCGATCGCCATAATGGCCGCATTCACCACAGATATGGTGAGCGCGCTTCATTTCGCCGCAGTTCGGGCATTCCTGCACCTGCGTTCCCGGCAGGGCATCATGGGCCCGGCGCATGTTGCGCCTGGATTTGGTGGTCTTTCTCTTTGGTACTGCCATTTTCTCGTCTCTCGCTCTTGATGCCCCGGGCAGGGGCGACATATAAATTACGTCGATATGAATTTGCGTTATGCCTTCATATCACTTCTTGCTCATCAAGTCCCTCAAATTTGCAAAGGGCTGATGCACCCCCTGCTCCTTCTTCACCTGTTCAAGGTCCATCTCCTGCTCCGCTGCGTCCTCCGGCAGGTCGTCCCGTCGCGGATAGGGTTCCAGCGCCAGCGCGATCTGCTCCTGTATCACCTCGGCCAGGTCAATCCGGCCACCGGTGATAAGTTGAGGCGGGTCCGGCTCATCCAGCCCGACCACCTTTTCCGTCTCTTCCACGACAATATCCCGAGGATCAAAGGTGTAGAACACCGTGAATTCCTCGTCAATCGTCTGTGACACCGGGTCCAGCGTTACCACGCAGGCCTGAACCGCCGTCGCCATCACCCGGCCGGAGACCGCAACCTGCCCGTTTACGCCCTCGCGCACAAGCGATCCGCTGGCCGTCACATCCGACAGGCCCAGTATATCAAGGGCCGCGGCCAATGCGTCACATTCTTCTTCTGTCGCCCGGATATCGAAGGTCATCGGTTCACGTCCGATGCGTTCGACATTCATCAACCGAGCGAAACCACCCCCGGTTTTCGTCATCGCGACAATTCCTTCCTAAATTCGTTCCGGTCGAACCGGTTTGGCGGCATCCGGCGGCCGCTGCGATTCGAAGGCGCGAAAATACTGTTTTAGATGCGCGCGGTCAATGGCTTTTGTTATTTCCCGGAAAAGCGCCATTTTGCGGCAAAAAACCGCCGGAAAGCCCCGTTATGACGCCGCGCTCGCGGCCCCGTTAAAATCACTGAAATCCGCTTTCCCGGCCATCAGCGGATCCAGCCCCGCTGCGGCCAGTCGCGCATCCGCCGCCCGGACATAATCGGCAAGGCGCTTAACCGCCTCCGCGGGGACATTCTCGACGGAACCATAGTGATCCCGCTCCAACGCCGTTTCCAGCGATTCCCCGCCGCCGCCCAGCGCCGCCTCATAGGCCGCGACACGGCCATAGAACGCCTTGGCCATCTTCTTGATATGCTTGCCGATGCTCAAATCGCCAATGCCAATCTCGCGCAAGGACTGGTCCATATCCGCGAACATCTGATCGAACAGGGTCTGCGAGAGCTTCTGCGCGGCGTCCCCCTGCCCCTTCAGATGGCGCATGACGAGAAAGGCGTGCAGCGAGATCATCTCGAACCGGCCATCGACCGTATCGGGGACGGCGGCGGCTTCATAGAAGGCGGGCTCACGCGATTGACGGACAATTTCCGCATAGAGCGCCGTGGCGGCGGCTTCCTGCGGATTACGGCGGAATAATTTTGCAAAGACCACTCGGCGGCTCCTGCGCTTCGGATACGGCGGCGCTTTCGTTAAAATTTCGACGCCGCTTGACCAAGAAAATTTGACATTTGCCGACTGGCAAGCCATTTATTGTCCCTGAATTAAGCATTTCGCGACGCATAGTCAACTTAAAGCGGCGCCAGGGCATCGTGACCATGAAACAATTGAAAACCGGGCTTTGCATTGCCGTTCTCGGCCTCGCGCTCAGCGCCTGCGAGCCGATCAAAATGGACCAGGGATATCACCTCGATCCGGAACAGCTCGCGCTGATTGAGACGGGTGTCACCAATAAGGATGCCGTGCAGCAGATCATGGGGTCCCCCTCCAGCATCGCCACCTTCCAGACCGAGGGCGACGCCTGGTACTATATCAGCAGCAAGACCGAGCATTACGCCTTCTTCGAGAAGGAAGTGAAATCCCGCAATATCGTGATCGTCCTGTTCGATATCGATGATGTGGTTGCGGAAGTCGCCGACCTCAGCCTGGAGGACGGACAGGAAATCGAGGTTGTCCAGCGCGAAACCCCGACGGGCGGCCGCGAGCTTGGCCTCTTGGAACAGCTCTTCGGCAACCTCGGACGCTTCAATACCGCCGGCGAGGAGCAGTAGTCGCCCTTTTTCATTTCCGGATTTAAACGAAAAAACCCCCGGCCGATGACCGGGGGTTTCTGTTGCAAGGCTACGTCAGCGGAGGGCTCAGTGAGCCAGCGCCGCCAGTAGCAGAAGCGCGATGATATTTGTGATCTTGATCATCGGGTTCACCGCGGGACCCGCCGTATCCTTGTAGGGATCGCCGACCGTATCGCCGGTCACCGCCGCCGCATGGGCATCCGTGCCCTTGCCGCCGTGGTTGCCGTCCTCGATATACTTCTTGGCGTTATCCCAGGCACCGCCGCCTGCCGTCATGGAGACCGCGACGAACAGGCCGGTAATGATCACGCCGAGCAGCATAGCCCCCACGGTCGCGAAGGCCGCCGACTTATCCGCAACAAAATACATCAGGAAGAAAACGACAATCGGGGCGAGCAGCGGCAGCAAGGACGGAATGATCATTTCCTTGATCGCCGCCTTGGTCAGCATGTCAACCGCCCGGCCATAGTCAGGCTTGCCGGTGCCTTCCATGATGCCAGGGATTTCCTTGAACTGACGGCGTACTTCACGCACGACGGCACCCGCCGCGCGGCCAACCGCCATCATGCCCATGGCGCCGAAGAGATAGGGCAGCAATCCGCCGAGGATCAGGCCGACAACGATATACGGGTTCTGCAGGCTGAAATCGAGGGTCACACCCTGGAAGAAGCTGAACTCCGTCGGTGTGGCCTCGCTGATGAAATGTTTGAGGTCTTCCGTATAGGCCGCGAACAGCACCAGCGCGCCGAGACCGGCGGAACCGATGGCATAGCCCTTGGTGACCGCCTTGGTGGTGTTACCGACCGCATCGAGCGCGTCCGTGGTCTTGCGGACATCCTCGTCCATCTCGGCCATTTCCGCGATACCGCCGGCGTTATCCGTTACCGGGCCGTAGGCATCAAGAGCAACGATCATCCCGGCCAGCGCCAGCATGGTGGTCACCGCGATGGCAATGCCGAACAGCGCCGCGAAGTTATAGGACACCACGATACCGGCGCAGATGATGATCGCCGGAACCGCCGTAGCTTCCATCGAGACGGCAAGACCCTGAATGACGTTCGTACCATGACCGGTTTCCGATGCCGCCGCGATGCTGCGAACGGGCCGGTATTCGGTGGAGGTGTAATATTCCGTGATCCAGATCAGCAGACCCGTCACCACCAGACCGACAAGGCCGCAGAAGAACAGGCTCATACCGGTGAACTCCTTCTCGCCGATCGTATAGACCGTATCCATGCCGATGGTCAGCATGGTGACCGGCCAAAGCGCGATGGCGGAAAGAACCGTTGTCACGATAAAGCCCTTGTAGAGAGCGCCCATGATGCTGTTATTCGCACCGAGCTTGACGAAGAAGGTACCGATGATGGAGGTAATGATGCAGACCGCGCCGATCATCAGCGGATAGGACATCAACGCCACGTCATTGGCGAAATAGATGGACCCAAGCACCATGGTGGCAACCACCGTCACCGCATAGGTTTCGAACAGAT
Organism: Sneathiella sp.; assembly: GCA_002706985.1. Lineage (GTDB taxonomy): Bacteria > Pseudomonadota > Alphaproteobacteria > Sneathiellales > Sneathiellaceae > Sneathiella. The sequence continues at coordinate 25,032 of PAKP01000002.1, forward strand.
CGGCTGCCATACCGGCACAGTCACCGACGTTGTCGCCCACGTTATCGGCAATCACGGCCGGGTTACGGGGGTCATCCTCGGGGATGCCGGCTTCGACCTTGCCCACCAGGTCGGCGCCGACGTCAGCGCCCTTCGTGAAGATACCACCGCCGAGACGGGCGAAGATGGAGATCAGCGAGGCGCCAAGGCTGAGGGCGACAAGGCTGTTGACCATGTCGCGGCCGTCAACGCCCGCTGCTGTCAGATAGGCATAATAGCCGGCAACCGCCAGCAGCGCGAGACCGACCACCAGCAGACCGGTGATCGCGCCCGCCTTGAAGGACACATCCAGCCCGTCGCTCAGGCTCCTGGAGGCCGCAGCCGCCGTGCGGACGTTAGCCCGGACGGAAACATGCATGCCGATAAAGCCCGCGGCGCCGGAGAGAACCGCGCCGATCAGGAAGCCGATGGCCACTTTCAGGCCGAGCAGGAAGAACAGGATGATAAATATAACGATTCCGACCAGTCCAATGGTCAGATACTGCCGGTTCAGATAGGCCGATGCCCCCTCCTGAATGGCGGCAGCGATCTGCTGCATCTTTTCAGTACCGGCATCACGTGACAGAACCGACCGACCTGCATACGCACCGTAGCCCACGGCTATCAGCCCGCAGATAATCGGTATCCATAATTCTACTGACATTCTTTATTTCCCCATCAATGTTACGAAAAAAGCCATCACGAAAATGGCCGTACTTTTGTTGTTATTGTTGTCGCCAAGTACCCCCAAGGATATTCAACTCGGCTAAATTAGACTAAAGTCGGGGGTAGAATGCCAGATTACCTTTGGTTTCGCAAGCTATTGGAATTGCCTAATTTAGGGGATGCTTTTTCAGCATTTTTTTCCATTAGCCGGTGGCATATTTTTTCGGAACATGCTATCGGAACGCCAGCAATTTCAGGAGACTGCGAGTATGGATATATCTAAAATTCCGGCGGGCCGGGATGTGCCCCGGGATGTTAATGTCGTCATCGAAATTCCGCTTGGCGGCGTGCCGGTAAAATATGAGGTCGAGAAGGAGAGCGGGGCCATGTTCGTCGACCGCTTCCTGCATACGGCCATGTTCTATCCGTGCAACTACGGTTTCATTCCGCATACCCTCGCAGACGATGGCGATCCGGTCGATGTGCTGGTCGCCGGACCGATCCCGGTGATGCCGGGCGCCGTCATCCGGGCGCGCCCCGTCGGAGTCCTGATCATGGAGGACGAAGCCGGACAGGACGAGAAAATCCTGAGCGTGCCGGTGGACGACCTTCACCCCTACTATTCCAACATCAGCAATTACAGCGACCTACGCGGGATCCTACTGGACCAGATCTCCCATTTCTTCGAGCATTACAAGGATCTCGAGGAAGACAAATGGGTGCGGATCGTCCGCTGGGGCGATGCCGAAGAAGCCTCCGACATGATCGTGAAGTCGCTGGTCTCCAAGTAAGTCAGTAAGTTTTTGAAAACCGCAGCGGCGCGGCGGCCGGTTATCCCGCTGCGACCCGCCGGCTGTGCGTGCGCAGGCTCCAGAACGCGAGCAGGATGACAACCGCCAGAAGCGGCAGGGCGCCGTAGTTGACGACGTCCCAGCCGAAACGCTCCTGCAGTTGGCCGCTCATGAGGGAGGCCGTGGCCACCGTCCCGAAGACGAGGAAGTCGTTAAGCCCCTGCACCTTCGCCGTTTCCGACGGCTTGTAGGTTGTCGTCACCAGCGTCGTGCCGCCGATGAACATGAAGTTCCACGACAGGCCGAGCAGGACCAGCGCAATATAGAAGTTCGCAAGCTCCAACCCGCTCAGGGAGACGATCACGCTTGACACCCCGAGCAGCGCGCCGAGCAGGATTATCTTGTACTCTCCAAAACGGGAAATCAAGTTGCCGGTGAAAAAGCTCGGCCCGAACATGGCGACCACATGCCAGCTGATGACATTGAAGGAATCGCTCGGCTGATGACCGCAGCCGACCATGGCGAGCGGCGTCGCCGTCATCACCAGGCTCATCACTCCATAGCCGATCATGGCGCTCAGTACCGCGACAATGAAAGTCGGCTGGCGCACGATCTCGGACAAGGGCCGCTGCGCCTGCTCATGATCCGGTATATGCATTTTCGGGATTTTCACGAAGCTGATGAACAACAGTGCAAGAAATCCGAGCAGGACGATGGCGAGATAGGAGCCCATATAGAGGAAGGGCGCAAACAGGTCCTTGCTGTGGCTGGCGATCTGCGGGCCGATGAACCCGGCGATCACCCCGCCCGCCAGCACATAGGAAACGGCCTTGCTCCGGTTCTTCTCCCCGGCGATGTCAACGGCGGCAAAGCGGTAGTAGTTGCCGAAGGCCGTATACATGCCAACGAGGATGGCGCCGAAAACAAACGCCCAGAAATGGCCGATCCAGATGGCATAACTGCAGATCGCGGCGCCGGTCATGCCGATCACCGCCCCGAACATGAAGCCCATCTTGCGCCCCACCTGCCGCATGAAGAGGGAGGCTGGAATGGTCGCAATCGCCGTGCCGGTCACCACCGCCGTCACCGGCAGGGTTGCCAGTGACTTGTCATCGCCCAGCAGCAGGAGGCTGGCCAGTGCCGCCGAGGAGATCATGATCGAAGTGGTGCTGTTCATCAGGGCCTGACAGCCCGACATCAATAAAATGCTAATCTTGGTGCGCCGGTCCATCATTCTGTCGCCCTTACCTGACTGTTGTTATTTTGCGGACGGAATTGTTTATGCCGCACCTTTGAGGGGTTGGTAACTCTTTAATATGTCATAGCCATAGACGCAATCGGCCTTGACGGGCACCGCGTCCTGCTGCCGGTGCCAGAGGCTGAACAGCCCCTTTTCCCAGCGGTCCGGGTCCAGCAGGACCATATTCGCATAGAGACCCGGCGTTGAGAGCATCTCTTCATGATGCTCTTTCTCTTTTCGCATCAGTTCGCCGACCGGACGGCCGGCGGGCACCTTGTCGATGGCACTGGAAAGGAAAGTCGGCGTCTTTGCCTGTGCCGGACCATAATCGAAGGAGATGATCTGCCAGCTCCGCACCCGCGGGCGGCCAAACGTCTCGATCACGCCGTTGAACAGCTTGTCGAGAAGGAAATCCTGGGCGAACTGGGCATTCTCCCAGATATAAAAGGGCGCGTAGACATGCTCGTCTGATTCATAGAGGTAGAATTTATGCCGCAGTCCCGGACAGCCGTCGAACAATCCACTGCGCGCTGCCACATGCTTATGTATCTGCGCCGTATCAAAATCCTGTGGCAAGCGAACCGAGTATTGCATCGCCAGCATGCGTTTCTCCCAAAAACTACATCAAATTTTCGTGGAATATGTCAATAATGTGTCATAAACACAACCCACAGAATTGCATAGCTATTATGCAATATTGCGGAACGGCTCAGAAATGCTGCCAGCCGCGTGTCTTGAGGGGCATATCCGAGCCGTCTTCATCGACGACGCGCACCCCCTCTCCCGCCGTCATCCTACCGATAACGGTGAGAGTTATGCCGCTATCCCTCGCGAGCTGGTCAAGCTCTTCTTCCAGCGCGGGCGGTAGGGTGAAGGCCAGTTCATAGTCATCGCCGCCGGTCAGAATGACGTCGCGAAGGTGGCTGTCTTTTGCAACGGCCGCGCGGGCAGCATCAGAGAGCGGAACCCGTTTCCATTCGATCACGGCGCCAAGGCTCGATTCCTCGGCGATATGGCCAATGTCGGCGAGCGGGCCGTCGGAAATATCGATGCAGGCCGTCGCCTTGCCCGTCAGCAACCGGCCAAGGCCGAGCCGTGGCTGCGGCAGATGATAGCGCCGGACAAGCGCCTGCCGCACCTCTTCCTCTAAGGTATCGAGGTCGCCCTTGAGGGCCAGGAGGCCGAGCGCCCCGTCCCCGAGCGTGCCGGAAACAACGATCAGATCGCCCTCGCCCGCCCCGTTGCGGCGGAGCGCCTTGCCCGCCGCCACCTCGCCGATGGCCGTCAGCGACAGCGAGAGCGGGCCCGGCGTGCGCACCGTATCCCCGCCCAGGAGGCCAATGCCGAATTCCTCCTGATCCATCTGAAGGCCGCTTGCGAATCCCTCGATCCAGTCCCGGGGCAGCTTTTCCGGCCAGAAAGTCGCGAGAAGATAGCCAACCGGTGTTGCCCCCATGGCCGCAAGGTCGGAGAGATTCACCCGGAGCAGCTTGCGCGCCACCGCTTCTGCCGGATCGTTTTCGAGGAAATGCACACCCTCGACCATGGCATCCTTGGCGAGAACCAAATCCTGGCCCGGCGTTAGGACAAGCACTGCCGCATCATCGGTGAGGTCAAGCGCGGCGGGAGTTCCCGCCGCCAGCGGTTTCAGCAACCGGTCGATCAGCGCAAATTCGCCGTTGCCGTTGCCTGTCTCCGCCTCAGTCATCTTATTCGAATTCGCCGGCGCGCAGCTCTTTCGCAATCTTGTCGAGCACGCCGTTGACCAGCGCCGGTTCCTTGCCGGTGAAGAAGGTCCGGGCAATGCCGATATATTCCTTGATCAGGACCTTGGCCGGCATATCGACCCGGGCGAGGAATTCATATGTTGCCGCCCGCAAAAGGCAGCGCAGCACGACTTCCAGCCGGTCCGTCTTGCGATCCTTCTCCAGCCGCGCGGCGATCAGGGCGTCAATCTCCTCTTGCCGCGCCGCCGTATTGAGGACGATATCCTCGAACAGCGGCTTGTCGCTATCCTTGAACTGGTCGCCATCCAGCTCCTTGCCGACGCGATGCAGCAGGAATTCCTCCACCACCTCGCGCGGGGACTTGCTGTCATGCTCCAGCTGATAGAGGGCCTGCACGGCATTGAGCCGGGCCAATGTGCGGCGGCTATGCTTGTCGCCCCGCTTCTCGCTGCGTGCGTTCATCTGGGGAACATCCCGAATTTTTCCTTCAGTCCAAGCATGGCCAGCGCCGCTTCCGCCGCGCCGCCGCCCTTGTTCTTCTCTTCCTTGCGGGCCCGTGCCCAGGCCTGCTCGTCATTCTCGCAGGTGATGATGCCATTGCCGAGCGCGATGCAATAATCGGTGGAGAGGTCCATCAGCGCCCGCGCGCTTTCCTCGGACACCGTATCGTAATGGGAAGTTTCCCCGCGGATCACGCAGCCAAGCGCGACATAGGCATCGAAACGCCGGCGCCCGCCGGTAAACTCCATCGAGCGAATGGCGAAGCGGATGGCGGCCGGAATCTCAAGACAGCCCGGCACCTGCACAATCTCATAGGTCGCGCCCGCCGCGTCCAGCACCTCTTTCGCCCCATCGAGCAGCGCATCGGAAATGTCGCGGTAGAAATCCGCCTCGACGATCAGGACATGTTTCTCACTGCTCATGCTTTAGCCCCTCTTCGCGATGGCGCGGGTTTCCGTGATAGCGAGGCCATAGCCGTCGAGCCCGACCACGGTGCGCTGGTTATTGGACAGCAGGATCATGTTCTTGATCCCGAGGTCGATCAGGATCTGGGCGCCGATACCATAGTCGCGCAGCTCCTGCTGCTCCTTCAAGGGCTCGCCCAGCTTGCGGCGCACCCGGTCAGAGAGCGCCATCGGCCGCGGTTCGCGGATCAGGACGACAACGCCCTTGCCCGCCGCATCGATCTGCGCCATTGCGTCATGGAGGATGTCCGGATGCTCATCAAGCTCGCCGAGAACATCGCCCAGCAGATTGAGCGCATGCATGCGGACGATCACCGGCTCCTCACCGGAGACGTCGCCTTTGACCAGCGCCACATGCTCGGCATATTCGGGCTTGTTCGAGAAGACGATCATCTTCCAGTCGCCGCCGTATTTGCTGGAAATATCGGCTTCGACCTCGCGGGTGATCAGGCTGTCGTGACGGCGACGATAGGCGATCAGGTCCGCAATCGTGCCGACTTTGAGGCCATGGAACTGCGCGAATTTCACAAGGTCGGGCAGCCGCGCCATGGTCCCGTCGTCATTCATGATCTCGCAAATCACACCGGCGGGCATCAGCCCGGCCAAGCGGGAGATATCGACCGCCGCCTCCGTATGGCCGGCGCGGCGCAACACGCCGCCTTCGCGCGCGACCAGCGGAAAGACATGCCCCGGGGAAACAATATCCTGCGCCTTCTTCGTCGGGTCGATGGCAACCGCAATGGTGCGGGCGCGGTCGGCGGCGGAAATACCGGTGGTCACGCCTTCGCGCGCCTCGATCGAGACGGTGAAATTGGTGGTCAGGCGGGAGGCGTTATCCTGCGCCATCAGCGGCAGGCCAAGATGATTGACCCGTTCTTCCGACATGGAGAGGCAGATCAGGCCGCGGCCGTTCTTGGCCATGAAGTTGATTGCCTCCGGCGTTGCCATCTGCGCGGGGATGACGAGATCCCCCTCATTCTCGCGGTCTTCCGCATCGACCAGCACAAACATCCTGCCGTTGCGGGCATCTTCAATGATTTCCTCCGTCGAGGAGAGGTATTCCTTATAGCTCATTTCTTATTATTTACCTCAGTCATGCGCGCGACGTAGCGCGCCAGTACATCTATTTCAAAATTGATCCGGCGGCCAACGGTCAGGGTCCCGAAGGTCGTATGTTCCTGCGTATGCGGGATGATATTAACGCCGAAGCTATCGTCACCGACCTCGTTCACGGTCAGCGAAATGCCGTCCAGGCAGATCGAACCCTTGGCGGCGACAAGGCCCGCGTATTTCGCGGGCAACGAGAAGACCAGCCGGGTAGAATCGCCGACTGTCTCCTGATGCAGGACCATCACCACCGCATCGACATGGCCGGTGACCACATGGCCGCCAAGCTCATCGCCGATTTTGAGCGCCCGCTCCAGATTGACCTTCGTCCCCTCCCGCCAGTCATCGAGATTGGTGCAGGAGAGAGTCTCGTCCGACACATCGACGGCGAACCAGCCCTCGCCTTTCTCGACCACCGTCAGGCAGGGGCCCGAACAGGCGATGGACGCGCCGATATCGATCGTATCGGTGTCATAGGAGGTTTCGATTTCAAAGCGGGTATCGCCGGTTTTTTCAACCCTGCGCACCCGTCCGACATCCGTGATAATGCCCGTAAACATATTGCTCAGTTCCGAAGAAAATAACTTTCCAGTAAATCATCGCCCAGCCGACGTTCCTCGATCAGGCGAAGTTGCGGCGCGTCTTTCAGTTTCTCAAGACCGATGGATTGCAGGGCCGGAATGCCGTCCCCGCCGATAATCGTGCCTGCGCGAAACCACATCAGACGATCCGCCAGCTCATCTTTTATCAGCGTTGCCAGAAGATGGGAACCACCCTCGACAAGTATTCGCGTTATTCCCGCCTCGGCGAAGGCCTTGAGGCCGGCGGTCATGTCGGGCAGGCCGCTGTCGTTGGCGGGCACCTCGATAATCTTCACGCCGACATCGGCATAGGCCCTGAGGCGGTCCGCATCGTTCCCGGCGATGGTGAGAATCCAGAGCGGCACCTCGCGGGCGGAACTCACCAGCTTCGAGGTGAGCGGCAGCCGCAGCCGCGAATCCGCGACAATGCGGATGGGCGAGTATTGTTCCAGCGCGCCGACGCGGCAGGTCAGCTCCGGGTTATCGACAAGGGCGGTGGTGACGCCGATCATGATCGCATCGTTCTGCGCCCGCAGCATATGGCCGTAGCGCCGCGCCGCGCCGCCGGTGATCCATTTGGAATCGCCGCTCGTCGTCGCGATCCGGCCATCGAGGCTGGTCGCCATTTTAAGGGTGATCAGCGGCCTCTCGTGCAGGCGCGTCAGAATGAAGCCCGCGTTCAGCTCCGCCGCCTCATTGGCGAACAGCCCTTCCGCGACCTCTATCCCCGCTTCCTCCATGATACGGATGCCGCCGCCATTGACCCGCTCGTCGGGATCGCGCAGCGCAACGACCACGCGGCGCACCCCGGCCTCGATCAGGCTCTCGGCGCAGGGCGGGGTTTCGCCGTGATGGGCGCAGGGTTCCAGCGTAACATAGGCCGTCGATCCCGTTGCCGCCGCCCCGGCCATCGCAAGCGCCATTGCCTCCGCATGCGGCCGGCCGCCGTCCTGCGTCCAGCCGCGACCGACCACCTGCCCGTCCTTCACCAGCACGCAGCCGACCGCCGGGTTCGGCGCCACCCGGCCGAGCCCGCGCGCAGCCAGACGGAGCGCGGCCCTCATAAAGAGTTCATCGCGGCTGTTAAACTGAGCAGTCATAGGTACCGGCTTTTTAAGGTCAGGCGGTTTCAGCGTTCCGTCGGGACGGTGGTGCTGAGTTCGCCGATAAATTCTTCGAAATCCTTGGCTTCGCGGAAATCCTTATAGACGGAGGCGAAGCGGACATAGGACACACTGTCAAGCTGCGCCAGCCCTTCCATCACCAACTCGCCGATCTTCTCCGACGGGATTTCCTGATCGCCGCTGCTTTCAAGCTGGCGGACGATGCCGTTGATCATACGATCGATGCGGTCCTGATCGACCGGGCGCTTGCGGGTGGCGATACTGATGGAGCGTTCCAGCTTGTCCCGCTCGAACACGCTGCGCTGACCGTCCTTTTTCAGCACGGTCAATTCGCGCAGCTGGACCCGCTCGAAGGTGGTGAAGCGGGCGCCGCATGTCGCGCAGGCCCGCCGTCGCCGGATCGCGGTGTTATCCTCGGTCGGTCGGCTATCCTTGACTTGTGTTTCTTCACTACTACAAAATGGACAGCGCATCCGAACGTCCCCTTATTCTCTGATCAATCCCAACATCCCCTGCCGTGTCCTACATATCCGGATAGAGAGGGAATGCATCGCACAGGGTCTTGACCTCCTTGCGCACTTTTTCCTCCACGGCGGCGTTATCCTCCGGATTTGCGGCCAGCCCGTCAAGGACTTCGGCGATCAGATCGCCGACTTTCGTGAATTCCGCCGTGCCGAAGCCGCGGGTTGTCGCCGCCGGAGTGCCAAGGCGGACACCGGAAGTCACCATCGGCTTTTCCGGATCGAACGGAATGCCGTTCTTGTTGCAGGTGATATTGGCGTTTTCAAGCGCATGCTCGGCGATATTGCCGGTGAGCTTCTTCGGCCGGAGATCGACCAGCATCACATGGGTATCGGTGCCGCCGGAGACGATATCGAAACCATGCCCGACCAGCGTTTTCGCGAGCACGGCGGCATTCTCCACCACCTGCGCGGCATAGGTCTTGAACGCCGGGGTCAGCGCCTCGCCAAAAGCGACGGCCTTGCCCGCGATCACATGCATCAGCGGCCCGCCCTGAATGCCCGGAAAGATCGCCGAGTTCACTTTCTTGGCGATGGCCTCGTCATTGGTCAGGATCATGCCGCCGCGTGGTCCGCGCAAAGTCTTGTGAGTGGTTGTCGTCACGATATGCGCATGGGGGAACGGGCTCGGGTGCACACCGGCCGCCACCAGCCCAGCGAAATGCGCCATGTCGACCATCAGATAGGCCCCGACCTCATCGGCGATCTGGCGGAAGGTGGCAAAGTCGATATGCCGCGGATAGGCGGACCCGCCAGCGATGATCATTTTCGGCTGATGTTCCCTGGCGAGGGCGCGGACCTCATCGAAGTCGATCTGGTGTGTGTCTTTATTGACGCCGTAATGCACGGCGTCGAACCATTTTCCGGACTGGTTCGGCGCCGCGCCATGGGTCAGGTGGCCCCCGGCGGCGAGCGATAGGCCGAGGATGGTATCGCCCGGCTTGATCAGCGCCATGAAGGCGCCCTGATTGGCCTGCGAGCCGGAGTTGGGCTGGACATTCGCAAAGCCGCAGCCGAACAGCTGCTTCGCGCGGTCGATCGCCAAACCCTCAACTATATCCACATATTCGCAGCCGCCATAATAGCGGCGGCCGGGATAGCCTTCGGCATATTTATTGGTGAGTACAGAGCCCTGCGCCGCCATGACGGCGGGGCTGACGATATTTTCCGAGGCGATCAGCTCGATCTGATCCCGCTGACGACCGAGCTCCAGCCCGATAGCGCGAAAGACATCGGGATCATTCCGTTCAAGATCGGCCTTGAAGAAGCTGGCCAGCTCGGCACTTTGTATCGTCATCTGTAAAGAACTCCTTTTCCGGGCCGGGAGCTTGAGACCAGAAATCCCGGCGTCACCTGATAATCCGAGGGGCCGCCGGGGACATGCACTCCCGATCCGACCCTATTTCTATCGCCATGCGTACGCAGGAGATCGGCAAAATCAATATTCAACGCCGCGTTTTGCCCTTGCGCAGAATTCGCGCCGGTTGGATAGCACAGGATGGCCGGGCTGCCTAGAAAAACCCTGTGCAGAACCGCCTTTTCGGGAATATTTTTTGCGCGGACGCTGGAACCGGCGTTTGACAACAAAAACCAGTGTCGCCCCCTCATTTGTCTGCGCCGATCAACGTAAATTCTCGTGTAATGGAGGATTTTAGCGAAAGCGATCGAAAAACAAACTCAATACTGTATACAAGAAAATGCTGAAGTTGCCTAAAAAATCACCACCACCCGACCTTCCTTCCGACTTAACCTAGACTCATTCTAAGGAATTCATAAGAATCTGTCCTGATAACAACTAATGATTCTATATTTATTTATCAGATCGGCGATCCAACGCCGGTTATTTCTTAATATTTACTGTTTAGTGCATCATAATACTAATTTTTTACATATTTTCCTTATTCACTCGCTTGCGCAAGTATTGACATTTAGGAGATTTCACTACATGTAAGAGCATCTAAAGGCATCAAAATATGAGTGAAATTACAATAAATGGCACAATCTTCATCTAACGAGGGGGTTCCTCAAACCCAATCTGAGCGAGAAGAGCTGTTGAGGATGACTGCGGACATAACAGCCGCCTATGTCAGTAACAATCAGCTCGAAAACTCGGAATTGGTTGAAATCATCAAGTCGGTTTACGCGTCGCTTTCATCGCTGGATTCCAAAACAGTGGCGGAAGAGGAGGACCTCAAGCCGGCTGTCCCGATCAAACGATCGGTGCAGAACGATTATCTTGTCTGCCTTGAAGACGGCAAGCAGCTGAAAATGCTGAAACGCTATCTAAGGTCGAATTACGATATGACGCCGGAAGACTATCGCGCCAAGTGGAATCTGCCACCGGACTATCCGATGGTGGCGCCCTCCTATGCGAAGCGTCGGTCGCAATTTGCCAAGGAATTCGGCCTCGGGCGCAAAAAAAAGTCGGCCTAAACCGAAAAATCCGGCCGAAACATAAAAAAAATTATGATTCTGCCGAACCGCCACCGGTCGGCGCGTCATAATGCCGCTTGTACGCCGCTTGAACCCGAGGGCGAGGCTATCATATAAGGAAACATCCGAGAAGAATTCCGGCCTGTTGTTTTATACCTATCCTGATATAGCGTTATCGTCATGCCCCAGATTTTGAAGCATCGCTTCTCCCTAACTCCAAGCGCCATGCTCTGGACGGTTTCCGCTTTTCTTGCAATCACCGGGAATATTCAGTTCTTCCAGCAGACCTCCGCCGTATACAGCTTCGCTGAATACTGGCCCTTCCTGATTTCCCAGGGTGTTCTCTTGCTCTGTGCCATCATGCTGATGGCCACCGTGCTTGGCTTCTTCCTGCCGACGCGGATTGTCGCGGCAATATTACTGCTCACCGGATCGGTCGCAGGATATTTCAGTGACACGCTCGGCATCGCCATCGACAAGGAAATGATCCGGAATGTCTTCGTCACCACGACGGATGAGGCCTTAGATCTGCTGAACTGGGGCCTTGTCCTCAGGGTTGGACTGCTCGGCATCCTGCCGACGATTGCGGTCTTCCTCATTCCTCTCAAACCGTCGAAAATCCTGATACGGCAGGGAAAGCTCGCCGGGACCGCCGTTCTTTCGCTGCTTGTCGCGGCGCTCAGCATCGCGCCCTTCGGCGACAGCTACGCCAGCCTGTTCCGCGAACATAAGCCACTCCGGTATTTCACCAACCCGGCCCACCCCATCTACTCCGCGGTCAAGCTCGCCGTTGATACGGGCAGCACACTGGACACGACGTTTGAAGCACGGGTCAAGTCGGCCAATATTCCCCCGGAAGATGCCTCGCATGAGCTTGTCATCGTCGTCATCGGGGAGACAGCGCGCGCCGATCATTTCGGCCTCAACGGCTATGAACGCCAGACCACGCCGAAACTCTCGAAGCGCGACCATCTGGTCTCCTTTCGCAATATGCAGTCCTGCGGTACCTCGACGGGCGTGTCCCTGCCCTGCATGTTCTCCCTCGACAACCGGTCGGATTTTGCCATTGACCGGGCGGGCTTTACGGAAAATACGCTGGATGTCCTTGCGAAAGCCGGTGTCTCCGTTCTCTGGCGCGACAACAATACCGGATCGCAGGGCGTCGCGGACCGGGTGACCAGCGAACGGTTCAACGACCCCGACATGAACCCGGTATGCGATGCGGAGGAATGCCGCGATATTGGCATGCTGAGCGGGCTTGAGGATTATATCGCCCGTCAGGACGGCGATATCCTGATCGTCCTGCATCAGATAGGCAGCCATGGCCCCGCCTACTTCAAACGCTATCCGGATGAGTACGCCGCCTTCACCCCTGATTGCCAGTCGAAGGAACTCGGGAATTGCGCAGATACCGAGATTCTGAATGCCTATGACAACACCATCCTCTATACGGACAGCTTTCTCGATTCTGTCATCTCGCTCCTGGAAAGCAAGCAGGACGCTTATGAAACTTCGATGATCTATTTAAGCGATCACGGCGAATCCCTGGGCGAAATGGGCGTGTATCTGCACGGGATGCCCTATATGGTCGCGCCGGACGCCCAGACCCATGTTCCCTTCATCGTCTGGGCCGGCAAAAACTCCGATATCGACGAGGCGCAGCTTCGCCCGCTCACGGAGACGCCGATGACCCATGACGATTTCAGCAAGATCCTGCTCCAGATGTTCGAGATTATCGTCGATGATAACCGCCTGGCCAGCGGCGAGACGGTGCTCCCCATGAAGCCGGAAGAAGTATCACAATAACGCCTGTACTGGGCGAAACTACTCACTCTTAACATTATCCTTGCAGTCATCGATTATCCAAACATATCGATTCTGATGCTGGCAATCGGGCCAAAAGCGACGCTATGGATAAGAGCGATAAAAGCATATAGTGTCACATTATCAGCATTTTGGAACGCCACAGAAAGCGGAGCAACCCATGCCTTCAATCGATATCCAGGTACTCGAAGACGTTTTTTCGGCTGAGGATAAAGCCGACATCATACGAAAAGTTACAGATGCATTTGGCGAGGTCGCCGGTCAAACGATCAAGGCCGGAACCTCCGTCCGTATCCATGAAGTGCGCAGCGGCTCATGGGGTTACGCCGGAAATATCCTGACGACGGAAATCGCCCGGGAGATGCGCGCCCGCGGGTAACTTAAACCTAGACGATAATGCCAGGCTTTTTCTGCGGAGGTTGCGCAGGTGCGTCGTCCGGTTTTGCGCCGCCCGCCTTCTTCTTCATTACATAATGCAGCTTCGCAAGCGCCGCGCGCTGCAACTCTTCCTGACCGGCGGAGCGCGGGCCGACGATGGACACCTCGGTCATCGTTACCGGGTCGATCACCGACACCTTGACGGACGCGCCATGCTGCTGGAATTCGACTATATATTCGCCCTTGCTCTCTTCCGACGCCATATCCCGCCTGTTTGATCCTGATAAAACCGGGCCTCAGCCTAACACATATCGCCGAAAACAGCATGAAGCATATTGATGTTGCAGCGCAAAACCGCTAAACAGACGGGGAAAATGTCACCTCCCTGACCAAAAACAAATATTTAATGCTGGAGAATCCCCATGGGCAGTGCCTCATCCAAACCCGTCTTTGACCCCGTAGACCCGTTTTTGCTGGATGACCAGCTGACCGAAGAAGAACGGCTGGTCCGCGATTCCGCCCGTGACTATTGCCAGGAGAAGCTGATGGCGCGGGTGCTGGAGGCGAACCGCCATGAAACCTTCGACCGGGCGATCTTCACCGAGATGGGCGAGCTTGGCCTGCTCGGCTCTACCATTGAAGGATATGGCTGCGCCGGTCTTGGCTATGTGTCCTACGGCCTGGTCGCGCGCGAGGTGGAGCGGGTCGACAGCGGCTACCGCTCGATGATGAGCGTGCAGTCGAGCCTCGTCATGCATCCCATCCACGCTTACGGCACGGAAGCCCAGCGCGAAAAATACCTGCCGAAGCTGGCCACCGGCGAATGGATCGGCTGCTTCGGCCTGACCGAACCCGATCACGGCTCCGATCCCGGCTCCATGGTGACACGGGCAAAATCCGTCGACGGCGGCTATCGCGTCAGCGGCGCCAAGATGTGGATCACCAACTCCCCCGTCGCCGATGTTTTCGTCGTCTGGGCGAAAACCGACGATGGCGTCATCCGCGGCTTTATCCTTGAAAAGGGCATGGAGGGTCTCTCCGCCCCGAAGATCGAAGGCAAATTCTCCCTGCGCGCGTCCATCACCGGCGAGATCGTCATGGACAATGTCTTCGTGCCGGAAGAAAACCTGCTGCCGAACATCAAGGGCCTCGGCGGTCCGTTCGGCTGTCTCAACAATGCCCGCTATGGCATCGCCTGGGGCGCCCTCGGCGCGGCGGAATTCTGCTGGCAGGCGGCGCTGCAATATACCATGGACCGCAAGCAGTTCGGTCGGCCGCTGGCCGCCAACCAGCTGATCCAGAAGAAGCTCGCCGACATGCAGACGGAAATCTCCATCGGCCTGCAAAGCTGCCTGCGCGTCGGCCATCTGAAAGACGAAGGCCGCGCGGCGCCGGAGATGATCTCGCTGATCAAGCGCAACAGTTGCGGCAAGGCCCTCGATATCGCACGGGTTGCCCGCGACATGCATGGCGGCAACGGCATCTCGGACGAGTATCACGTCATCCGCCATGTCATGAATCTGGAGGCCGTCAACACCTATGAGGGCACCCATGATGTGCATGCGTTGATCCTGGGCCGGGCACAGACCGGCATTCAGTCCTTTACGGGAGCATAAACAAACGCCACAATCAGCCCCATAACAAACAAAACAGCACTAAGCTGCGGGAGGGAAAGAATGAAAATTGAGGGCAAGAATATCGTCATCACCGGCGGGGCAAGCGGCATTGGCAAGGCATTGGCGGAGCGCTTCCATGCGGAGGGGGCGAAGGGCATTACCGTCGCCGACCTGCAGGAAGGGCCGCTCAATGAGGTGGCGAAATCGGTGAACGGCCTTTCGGTGCATTGCAATGTCGCACGCGAAGCCGATATCCAGAATGTCGTCGCCAGGGCTGAGGAAGCCTTTGGCCCCATCGACGTCTTCGTCTCCAACGCCGGGATTGCCCGCTACGGATGGGAGGAAAGTGACGACGATATCTGGCAGCTCAACTGGGATATCCATGTGATGGCCCATGTCTATGCCGCCCGCGCGGTGGTGAAAAAGATGATTGCCAACGGCGGCGGCTATCTGGTCAACACCGCCTCCGCCGCCGGGCTCCTCTCCCAGGTCGACAGCGCCACCTACGCCACCACGAAGCATGCGGCGGTCGCCTTCGCCGAGACCCTCTCGATCCGCTATGGCGACAAGGGCATCTGCGTCTCCGTCCTCTGCCCGCAGTCCGTACGCACGGCGATGACGGCGAGCCTCCTTGACGGCGTCGCCTCGGTCGACGGGGTGCTGGAGCCGGAGCAGCTCGCCGATTGCGTGGTCGAGACTATGGACAAGGAAGAATTCCTCATCCTCCCCCATCCGCAGGTGCGCGAATATATGATGCGCAAAGCGGGCGACTACGACCGCTGGCTGAAAGGCATGCGCAAACTCCGCGACGCCTATGTGAAATAGACGCCGCCACCCGCCCTACTCGGCGGGGAGGTTTTTCTTAAAAAAGCTGAGGGCCATGGCGGTGGTGCCGAACTGGGCGAGGTCGTTATGACCCGCGCCCTTGATCTCGATATAGGCGGTGCCGGGCCCGGCCAGCGTCGCGAGACGGCGCCCCTGCTCGACCGGGATCACCCTGTCCTCATCGCCATGGATGATCAGCACCGGCGCGTCCACCTCGGGGATCACCTTGTCATTATGGAAGGGGTGGCGCATCAGGAAATCGAGCGGCACCCAGCCGACCCGGTAGCGCGCGATATCGAGGAGCGAGGTCGGCGGCGCCTCCAGCACCATGGCGAAGGGATCGCGCGCCGCCGCCACGGGGAGCGCCGCCCCGGTGCCGAGCGAATAGGCGAGAATGCCGATCGGCCCCTCCCCTTGCGCGCGGAGGTAATCATAGGCCGTGAGCCCGTCGGTGATCAGCCCCGCCTCCGACGGCGTGCCCGTGCTGCCGCCATAGCCGCGATATTCCGCGATCAGCACCCCGAACCCGGCGTTCGCCAGCGAGGACGCGCGCGGGATCTGCGCCGCCGCCGTCTCCGCATTGCCATGAAAGAGGAGGATGCGCGCCGCGCCCGGCTCGGCGGGCGGATGATAGAAGGTGCGGAGCGTCTCCCCGTCCGGGGTGGTGAGGGTCAAAGGCTCGAACCCGGCCACCGCCGCGCGCGGATTCTCCCCTGAGGGCACGGGAAAGACAAACGCCCCTTGCGCAAAATAAATCCCCGTAAAGGGGATCACGACAAAGAGCATCACCAACGCGACAATAAGGAGAGTAATCTTTCGGGACAGGGACATAGGGCACTCACGGATAGAATTGACAGGGCCGCTATCACCGCCCCGGGGCCTCAGATTAGTCGCTCTTTCACTGGCAATTCAAGCGAAATTCCCCTACCCTGCCGACGGCCTTTCCCGGACATAACCGGTGAAGACCAACAGACCCTCAACAATAAAAACAACAGGTCAGACAATGAAAACATATGCCGACGGAAAAATCGAGGTAACCGAGGACGGGCCCGTTACCATCGTCACCATCAACCGCGCCGAGCAGCGCAACGCCTGCACCATGGACATGGTGCGCGCCCTGCATGACGCCTTTTTGGAGTTCGAGCGGAATGATCACTCCCGCGTGGCCATCCTGACCGGGGCGGGCGGCTATTTCTCGGCCGGTGCGGACCTTGAAGAAGTCTCCTCCGGTGCGGCCATCGGCTATAGTTGGGCGGGGAAGGACAAGGGCGCGACGCGACGCCGCCTCTCCAAGCCCGTGATCGCCGCGGTCGAGGGACATGCGGTGGCCGCCGGTCTCGCCCTCGCCGTCTGGTGCGACATGCGGGTTGCCAGCAAAAGCGCCGTGTTCGGTGTGTTCTGCCGCCGCTTCGGCGGGCCGATGCCGAACGGCGCGACGGTGCGCCTGCCCCGCATCATCGGGGAGAGCCGCGCGCTCGACATGCTGATGACCGGCCGCCCGGTGAATGCGGAAGAAGCCCATCACATCGGGCTTGCCGACCGGCTGGCGGAAACGGGCGAGGCGCTAACCGCCGCGCTGGAGCTCGCCAATGAGCTCGCCGCCTTCCCGCAGGCCGCCATGCTCTGCGATCGCAAATCGGCGATGGAGCAATGGGACTATCCCGAGGAAGAGGCCATCGACCGGGAGGTTGCGGGCGCGAAAGACGCCTTCCGCGACGCCTTCCAGTCCGGCGCTGGAACCTTCGTCACCGGCGGCACCGGCCGCCATGGGAAATTTTCGTGAGGGATTAGTGGGCGACTAAACCCGGCGTGGCGACACACCGCCGTCACGCAAAGTTTGGTTATTGTGGCCCTTTAAGCAAAAAATTCCCCGTAAAGGGGATCACGACAAGGGCGGCAAGCCAGAGAAATATTTTACTCGGGAGAGTCATTGGAGAACAATTATGCTCTTTCTATACTTCATTTGGACTTTAACAATAGCAACTTTTGTTTGATTTTGCTATGTATGTGAGAAATACATTGCTCTTTTACTATCAAATGGGAGGGTAGATGAAATTTGACTAATCGTCACGAACGTCGTGCCAACAATAAGAAAAATAGATCCTCATTAGGAAAAGCGAAACTTCGTTGTCTTGCATGCAATAGCGTGTCTCGGTCAATGAATAAAGAGCATTATTGGCCTGAATGGTTGATCGAATACGCTAATATCGGAAACAGCAAAGTTTACTGGTTGGGAAAAAACATAAAGCCCGGGGCGGCCACAATTCCTTTATGCATTGAATGCAATAGTGCTTTCGGCACTCAACTGGAAGGGCCGATGAAGTCGATTTTCGATGATCTTGACAGCGGAAAAGGATTAAGTGACAAGGAAGCTGAACTAACTATACGTTGGCTATGGAAATTTGAAGGAATATCTTGGTCAATAAATCACATTAGTCATCCAACGCTTAGATATTCAGAAAAATGGACACTCATTGATCGTGTGCTAGGGAAGTCATTTGGGGATTATAGAGACGATTTTTGTTTGGCCGTGGGCGTTGCAAAGAAAAATGATGAGGGATTTTCTGAATGGCCTGTAGGGTTGGATTCAGGGATTGCGATACAAAATTCCGTATTTGTTTCTGGAGTATTTTATAAGTTTGCGATTATGTCTTTAGATGCCCAATTTAAACATCTTGTTCCAAAAGAATTTCAATTGATACAATTAAAGAAGACGCCAACAATGGAAAAAGAATATTTTCCCGACGCGCAATTTGACACCATAAGAAATGCGGTAAAAATCACACAAGCCGCTTCTATAAAATTGTGCCTTTCTCATGAATTAATTTCGAGTATCTCTGACACATCAAATCAGCGGACAAAGTTATTGGGGTTCGAGCCAAAAAGGATCGAACTCCCATAACGATATCGATCCCCCCACTACCGCCCCTTAAACTCAGGATCGCGTTTTTCGAGGAAGGCGTTGATGCCTTCAGCGTAGTCTTCCGAGGTGATGGCGACGGTGTACTGGTCCAAATCCATATAGCTGACGGCGTGGTTGAGGGCGTTCGCGGCGACCGAGGCGCCCTGCTTGATCATCCGGACGGGGAGCGGCGGACGGGCGGCGATTTTCTCGGCGAAGTCGAGCGCGAGTTCATAGGCGCCGCCTGTTTGCGCCACTTCCTCAATGAGACCCCATTTCTCGGCGGTCGCGGCGCTGATCTTATCGGCGACGATGCAGAGCTGCTTGGTGCGCGCCGGGCCCATCAGATTGACCATGCGCGGCACGGACTGCCAGCTCATATTCATGCCGTTACGGATTTCCGGCACCCAGAAGATCGCGCCCTTTGACGCGACGCGCATGTCGCAGGCGACGGAAAGGGCGACGCCGCCGCCGATGCAGTAGCCATCCACCGCGACAATGGTCATGGGCTGCAAATCCTCCCACGCCTTGCTCATCTTCGGGCCGACGGAGAGCATCTCCCGCCGTTCCATCACCGGGGCGCTGATGCGCGCCGTCGCGGCCGGGTCCTTGAGGTCGAAGCCGACCGTGAAATTCTTGCCGTTGCCGGTGAGGATGATGGCGCTCGTCTCCGTGTCCCCCTCGAACGACTTCGCGACCTCCGTCAGTTCCTTCATCGCGTCGATGGAGAGCGGGTTTACGTCAATCCCGCGATCAAAACGCACCGTGGCGATGCGGCCCTTTTTCTCGACAGTTACGAATTTGTAGCCCATGCTATGCTCCTTATTATTTTTGTTATATCTGTCCCGCAAAAGGAACGATCAATGGCCGCTTATGTCATCGCCCGGATTACCGTGAAGGACCCTGAACAGTATGAAGTCTATAAATCTCTCGCCCCAATCGCCATTAAAAAATATGGTGGGCAGTATCTGACGCGCGGCGGCGCAATGGAAACGGTTGAGGGGCCAGAGGAAACCCACCGGGTCGTGCTGCTGCAATTCCCGGATATGGAGGCGGCGAAGGCCTTCTATGACAGTCCGGAATATGGCAAGGCGCGCGACGCCCGCAAGGACGCCGCCGAAGGGCAGTTTGTCCTGCTTGAAGGGCTGGACAAGCCGCTCTGGTAGGCCGGCGGGCTAGAACAGCTCGCCATTCGGGAGCGGGGCGAAATAGGCCTCGATCTCCGCGTCGCTCACCTCTTCCAGCGTCGCCGGGTTCCATTTCGGCGACTGGTCCTTGTCGATGACGACGGCGCGGGTCCCCTCATAGAAATCGACGCCCTGGATCACCCGGTTGACCATGCGGAACTCGAGCCGCATGCAGTCATCGAAATCGAGCTTCGCGCCGCGGCGGAGCTGCTCGAAGGTGAGCTTCATGCTGGTCGGCGATTTGGAGAGCAGCGCCTCCGCAGTCTTGGCGCACCAGGGATCGGGATCGCCCCGAAGGCTTTCGACAATCGCCGCGACAGACGCCTGCCGGAAATGACGGCCGATCTGGTTCAGCCGCTCGACAATCGGCGCATCGCCCGGATGGGTGGAGAATTTGAAGACAATCTCGTCGATTTCACGGTGAATATTCTCGGAATAGGTCGCCGAGATCAGCGCCTCTTTCAGGGCGGCCAGCTTCTCGGATTCGACATAGGCGTCGGCAATCCCGATGAAGATGGAATCATCCGCCGTCAGCCGCGCCCCCGTCAGGCCGAGATACATACCGCTTTCCCCCGGACAGCGCGGCAGGAAATAGGTCCCGCCGACATCGGGGAACAGGCCGATACCGCTCTCGGGCATGGCGAACAGGGTGCGTTCCGTCGCGATGCGATGGCTGCCATGGACAGAAACGCCAACCCCGCCGCCCATGACAATGCCGTCCATCAGCGCGATATAAGGCTTGGTGAAATGCCTGACCGCAAGATTGAGGAGGTATTCGTCTCGGTAGAAATTATAGGGATAGTCGCCGCCGCTCCTGCCCTCGTTATAGAGCTTAACGATATCGCCGCCGGCGCAGAAGGCGCGATCCCCCGCCCCTTCGACCAGCACGGCCTTGACCTTTGCATCCGCCTCCCATTCCTCCAGCTTGGCCTTGAGAGCGAGGCACATTTCATGGGTCAGCGCGTTCAGCGCCTTGGGCCGGTTGAGGGTAACAAGACCGATGGCGCCCGTCACCTCGAACAGGATTTCCTCTTCTGTATTCATAACTTACTGCCTTCCCTGCCCGTCTGCCAGCTTGCGTGAGATAACCACGCGCATGATCTCGTTGGTGCCTTCCAGTATCTGGTGCACGCGGGTATCGCGGACCAGCCGTTCCAGCGGGAAATCCCGCAAATAGCCGTAGCCGCCATGGAGCTGCAACGCCTCGTTACAGACATTGAAGCCGACATCGGTGGCGAAGCGCTTGGCCATGGCGCAATAGAGCGTGGCTTCCGGGTCCTTTGCATCCAGCTTTGCCGCCGCCTGCCGGATCATCAGCCGCGCCGCCTCCAGCTCCGTCGCCATGTCCGCAAGGCGGAACTGCACCGCCTGAAAGCTGCCGATGGGCTTGCCGAACTGCTTGCGGTCGGCGGTATAGCCTTGCGCCAGTTCCAGCGCCGCCCGCGCCGCGCCGATGGAGCAGGCACCGATATTGAGCCGGCCGCCATCAAGGCCCATCATTGCGATCTTGAAGCCATCACCCTCATTGCCGACGAGATTTTCCGCCGGCACCCGGCAATCATCGAAGAGGACCTGCGCCGTCGGCTGGGAGTTCCAGCCCATCTTGCGTTCCTGCGCGCCGAAACTGATGCCGGGCGCATCCGCCGGCACGGCAATACAGCTGATCCCCTTGGGGCTGTCATCGCCGGTGCGGACCATGGTCACATAGACATCCGCCTTGCCGCCGCCGGAAATAAAGGCCTTGCCGCCGTTCAGCACATAATGATCGCCGTCGCGCACCGCCTTGGTGCGGAGCGCCGCCGCATCGGAGCCCGAGCCCGGTTCCGTCAGGCAATAGCTCGCGAAATGTTCCATCGTCGTCAGCTTCGGCAGGAACTTCTCTCGCACCGTATCGGAGCCGAACCGGTCGATCATCCAGCTCGCCATGTTATGGATGGAGATAAAGGCCGCGGTCGACGGGCAGCCTGATGCCAGCTCCTCAAAAATGATCGCCGCGTCGAGCCGGGTCAACGCCGAGCCGCCATGCTCCTCGCCGACATATATTCCTGCGAAACCAAGTTCTGCCGCCTGGCGCATTTCGGCGACGGGGAAGATTTTCTCCTCGTCCCATTTCTCTGCGTTGGGGGCGAAGACATCGGCAGCGAAGCTGCGGGCCATGTCCTGAAATGCGGCCTGGTCTTCCGATAATTTAAAGTCCATGCGTTATTGCCTCATTCTTCTGATCCCTGTTGATACGACCTTGCGCGGGGGCTGTCAATGATTAGGCAAACGCCCGTTTGGTTTAGATTCCGGACCTAAACATTTGCGACCCGGCGCCCATAAGGATAATATGCGCGAAATTACCCTGAACAACCGCAAAAAGCAGGACAAGACCCCATGAAAACCCTTGCGCCCCATTTCCCCGCAACACGGCTGCGCCGGGTTCGCAAATCCGACTGGTCCCGGCGGCTGGTCGCCGAGAATGCGCTGAGCCCCAATGACCTGATATGGCCAGTGTTCGTGCATGAAGGAGAGGACCTCGCCATTGACATCCCGTCCATGCCGGGGGTGAAGCGGCTCAGCACCGACCTGCTTGTCGTTGCCGCGAAGGAGGCGTTCGATCTCGGCATTCCGGTGATCGCGCTGTTCCCGGCGATCGAGCAATCGCTCAAGACCGATGACGGGCGCGAGGCGCTCAACAAGAACAACATCATCTGCAAGGCGATCCGGGCGATCAAGGATGCGGTGCCGGATATGGGCATCCTCTGCGATGTGGCGCTCGACCCCTTCACCGTCCACGGGCAGGATGGTCTTGTCGAAAACGGTTATGTGGTCAATGACGCAACGATCGACGTGCTGATCGGCCAGACCCTTAACCAGGTCGAGGCGGGCTGCGATATCATTGCCCCCTCCGACATGATGGACGGCCGCATCGGCGCCATCCGTGCCGAGCTGGAACGCGAGGGCCATGTCAACACCGCCATTATGTCCTATGCGGCGAAATACGCCTCCGGTTTTTACGGGCCCTTCCGCGATGCGGTCGGCTCGACCGGCAATCTCGGCACCAGCGACAAGCGCACCTATCAGATGAATCCCGCCAACACGGATGAGGCGCTGCGCGAAGTGGCAATGGACATCAACGAGGGGGCGGACATGGTCATGGTCAAGCCGGGCATGCCCTATCTCGATATCTGCCGCCGGGTAAAGGATGAATTCGGCCTGCCTACCTTCGCCTATCAGGTCTCGGGCGAATATGCCATGCTGGCCGCCGCCGCCAACAACGGCTGGCTGGACCGGGAGAAAGTCGTCATGGAAAGCCTGCTCGGCTTCAAGCGGGCGGGCTGCGATGGCATCCTCACCTATTTCGCCGTCGAGGCCGCGAAGAATTTACAGGGCTAGCGGCCGCCCGAGACGTCGATCAGCGAGCCGGTAACGTAGCTCGATCTCTCCGACAAGAGCCAAAGGACAGCGTCAGCGATTTCCTCTGGCTGGCCGCCGCGCAGCATAGGTACCATAGACTTGAACCGCTCAACCCGGTCCGGCTCGCCGCCGCTCGCATGGATATCCGTATAAATTATGCCGGGACGCACCGCATTGACGCGGATTCCCTCCGCCGCAACTTCTTTCGCAAGGCCGAGGGTCATAGCATCGATCGCCCCCTTCGAGGCTGCGTAATCGACATATTCATTCGGCGCGCCCGTCTTCGCGGCAACGGAGGAGATATTGACGATCACCCCGCCCTTGCCCCCATGGGTCGTGGACAGTCGCTTTACCGCTTCCCGCGCGCAGAGGAACGGCCCGGTGATATTGGTGGCGAACATGCGCTCCAGCCGTTCAAGGTTCATATTCTCGACCTTTGATCCCTTGTCAACAATCCCGGCATTGTTCACCAGCGCCCCGAGCGGGGCCAGTTCCTTATCGACGGTGTCAAACATCCGGAGGATATCCGCCTCTTTCGTCATGTCGGCCTGCACGGCGATGGCCGTGCCGCCCGCCGCCTCGATCTCGCGGACGACAGCCTCCGCCTTGTCCGCCGCGCCCTTGTAATTGACGCAGACCTGATAGCCTTTTTCCGCTGCTTTCAGCGCAATGGACCGGCCGATGCCCCGGCTTGCCCCGGTCACGATGATTGAACGTTCCATTAGCTGTTCCTCCCGTCCAGCGCCTGATCAATATCCCGGATCAGGTCCTCCACATTTTCAATTCCGATGGAAAGCCGCAACAGATCCTCCGGGCAGGGTGTGCCCGCGCCCTCGATACTCGCGCGATGCTCAACGAGGCTTTCGACCCCGCCGAGCGAGGTTGCCCGCTTGATCAGTTGCAGCCGCGCCGCAACGGCCATTGCCGCCGTCTCTCCGCCTTCGATACAAAGGCTGAGCATGCCGCCAAAACCGCCGTTCATCTGCCGCGTTGCAATGTCATGCCCGGCGTGGGAGGCGAGCCCCGGATAGAGCACCGCGCGGATGCCCGCCCGCCCTTCGAAATGCTGTGCAATGGCGAGGGCGCTGTCGCTCGCGCGGGCGACCCGAAGATGCAGGGTCCGCATACCGCGGAGCAGCAGCCAGGCTTCGAACGGCCCCGGAATGGCGCCGCCCGCGCTGCGGTTCACCTTGACCCGCGCCCAGAACGCATCATCCGCCGCCGTCACCAGCGCCCCCGCCAGCACATCGGAATGGCCATTGAGATATTTCGTTGCCGAATGCATGACGATATCGGCGCCAAGTTTGAGCGGATTGGTCAGAAGCGGCGTCGCCACGGTGTTATCCACGGCAAGATGCGCGCCCGCGTCCTTCGCCACCGCCGCCCAGGCCGCGATGTCATCCACGACCCAGGTCGGGTTGGCCGGGGTTTCCAGCCACAGCAGTTTCGTCCTGCCGGGAATAACCGCCGCCGAGAGCGCCTCAAGATCGCCGTTCGGCACGAAGCTCACCTCAAGTCCCCATTCCCGCCCCACGGTCAGCAGCCAGTTGCGAAAGCTCCAGTACATCACTTCGGGCGCGATCAGGTGATCGCCCGGACGGAGCGCCTGCACCACGGCGAGCGCCGCCGACATGCCCGACGAGAAGAGAAGCGCCTCAGAGCCGCCTTCAAGATGACGGAGCAGTTCCTCGGGCTGGTCATAGCCCGGATTGTGATCGCGGGTATAGACGCGCCCCGCCGCATAGCTGCCGTCCGCCTCCCGCTCGAAGGTGGTGCCGGGGAAAATGCCGGGAATAAGCGACTTATGCGCCGGGTCAAGCCAGCCCATCGCTTGCGCCGTCAAAGTTTCGGGGTTCAGTGATTTCTTTTTGTTGGTCATGGCCGGAATTCCTCACAAATGCGCAAGGACGCGCGTCTTCAATACTGAAACTGTTTTCACCGGATCGGAGCTAACTCTTGAGCCTTATCACCGACGTTATCGATTGCCTGAATGCGGAGCGGGCCAAAGCCGACCTGCCCG
>PAKP01000003.1 GCA_002706985.1 Sneathiella sp.
ATGAGGTGGGACATCACATTCAGACGCTGTTGGGCATTTCGCAAAAAGTCCATGAACAGAGGAGTCGCCTGAGTGAAACAGAGGGCAACAAGCTGTCTGTCCGGCTAGAGCTGCAGGCAGATTGCCTCGCAGGTGTTTGGGCCTTTCACGCTGATCAAACACGCCAGATACTTGAGCCGGGAGATATCGACGAGGCGCTCAATGCGGCGACAGCGATCGGCGATGACCGGTTGCAAACGCAGGCGAGAGGTATGGTCGTGCCGGATTCCTTTACTCACGGTTCATCAGCACAGCGAGTGCGCTGGTTCAAGACAGGCTTTAAAGACGGAAATGTAAACAGTTGCGATACTTTTTCCGCGAGCGACTTATAAGATGGTTTTCCGGAGCGGAGGCCTTAAGATTCCGCTCCGGAAATGCTTACTGGAATAAGTAGTTCGGTAGCCACAAGGCGATTGCCGGGAACAGCACAATTAGGAACAGCCCTGCCAGTTCGACCACCGTATATGGACCGACGGACCAGTAAATATCCTTCATTGTCACGTCCGGAGGGGCAACCGACCTTAAATAGAATAGGTTGAACCCGAACGGCGGCGTCATATAGCTGATTTCCATCATGACGACGAAAAGAATGCCGAACCAGACCGGATCGAAGCCATGACTTGCGACCAATGGCAGGAAAACCGGCAGGGTAATCAGCATGATGCCGACAGGGTCAAGAACCATTCCGAGAATAAACAGGACAAACATCATGAAGGCAAGGGCGCCCCATTTTCCGCCTGGTATCTGCTCCGTAATATGAGTGATAAACTCTTCCGCCCCCATTGCTGTATAGGCCATCGAGTAGGCATGGGCCGCAAATACAATCCAGGTAATAATCGTTGTCAGCCGGAAAGTGCGAAGTGAAGATTGCGAGATGACTTTCCAGGTCAGCTTCCGGTTTACGGCACTCGCAAACAGTGCGCCAAAAACACCAACCGCAGCTGCTTCCGTGACGGTGGCGTAGCCGCCAAAAATAGCGCCGAGGACGATGAAGATAATAAAAATAGGCAGAAAGACGGAA
The DNA here is from genome assembly GCA_002706985.1 of Sneathiella sp. Lineage (GTDB taxonomy): Bacteria > Pseudomonadota > Alphaproteobacteria > Sneathiellales > Sneathiellaceae > Sneathiella. The sequence goes on from PAKP01000003.1 coordinate 1,061, forward strand.
CGCAGGGCGCCTATCTTCTCACTCCAGCTCGCCCGCTCTTCTGGTGGCAGGGAGGGGCCAAGGTGAGGCTGAAACCAACATCTGACACCTATATAAATCGAAACCAGTGCAAACAGGAGTAGACCAGGGAAAACACCGGCCGCAAATAACTTTCCGACCGACACTTCTGTAATTAGGGCGTATAGTACCATCAGGATGGAAGGTGGGATTAGTATTCCCCAGCCACCACCGGCATTAATCGCACCCAGAGCAAGGCGTTTGTCATAGCCGCGGTTAAGCATCTGCGGGAGCGCTATGGTCCCCATCGTGACTACGGCAGCGCCAGAAATGCCCGACATGGCCGCAAAGATTGTACAGATGCCGACAGTGCCGATAGCCAACCCACCACGCACGCCTCCCCACCACAAATGCATCATGCGATAAAGGTCGTGTGCTACTCCGCTGCGCTCAAGAAGCATTGCCATGAATACATAAAGTGGAATTGCAATAAGAGACGATGTTTCCATCAAGTCCCACATTTTTGAGGCAATCAGATAAAATGCAATGGGACCTTGTTCAAAGTAGAGAAAGATAACTGACAGGCCACCGAGAACGAATGCCAATGGCACGCCGAGCATTATGAAAAAGAAGAGGAAGCCGAAGAAGAGTAGGGTGAGGGTTTCGATACTCAGGAGTTCATACATTATACCGATTCCTTCTCGTCGACAGCGTCGTCAACAACTGGTCCATAGGCGCTTTCGTCTACGTCATAACCAAGCAGGATCATGATATCCGCAATCAGCTTCACGATGCCCTGTAACAGCAATAAGATCGCCGCAACAAAAATCATGGATTTGGAGGGCCAGATCGGAGGGCGCCATGTTGTTTCATAACTGACCTCAAGTCGCGAAATACTGTCATAAGCCATCGAATAGCTCTCATTTAACAGAACGCCGAGGAATAAAAAGAACAGGAAGGAAGTTGCAATATCAGTCAGTGCTTTCTTTCGCGCCGAAAAATGAGCGTAAAACAAATCGACGTTGACATGATCACGACGTGCAAGCAAATAGCCGCCGCCGATAATTGCATAAACACCGAATATCATTTTCGATGCCAGGGCCGACCAGGAAATTGGACTCTGCGTAATATAACGCATGATGACGTCGCTCATAAGCAGTATGAACAAGATTAGGACAGCATAGCTGGCAAGCCGACCGATCCAGACATTCGTCCTCGTAACTGCGCGGGCAAATGCGGTTATGGCAACCATGAAAGTCTCCAGTTCAATTTGATCAATTAGGCATATTCAGACACCGGCAAAAGCGCGACCAGTCATTTTACGGTCGTGTGCAATTATTGCTCTATGCGGAAGCCTTTGCAGTTATATGCAAAGGCTCCCGTAAAATGAGCTAATCAGCTTGTGCCGAATATTTACAGAACTGGGCGTTCTTAGACGTATCCCATTCCCTTGAGGAAGTTGACGAGCATTTCAGTTGCTTTCGTCGCATTTCCTCCCTTGGCACTTTCTTCTTGCAGAATAGCGCCTGAGGCTTCAGAGAATTTCGCAAGCACATCTGGCGGGAATTGGCTGATCGTAATGTTCTGCTCAGAGAGCCCCTTCGAGAGAGCCAGCTTTTCTTTATACTGATACTCCGTCGTGCGTTTCCAGAAACGCATATCGAGAAGATTGAAAAACTCAGAGCGAAGGTCCGGAGACAGATTATCAATGGCCTGCTGGTTCATGATCAGCGTGTCCATTGCGAGACCCATCGTTGGCTTCATGTGGAATTTGGCAACTTCCCAAAGGCTCATGGACATGGCGCCTTGGGCCGCTCCCCAATGTGCACCATCGACGACACCGCTCGCCAAGCTTGAATATAGCTCTGGACCAGCAATATTCTGTGTAGATGCTCCCGCTGCCTCAAGGAATTTCAGGTAGCTGCCGGAAGAACGCAGTTTCAACGCAGAGAAATCTTCAACTGAATTGATCGGCTTTGAGACAACCAGTTCCGTTGGGTAGACCTTTTCTGCACGGCTGACAACGCCATGAACCGCCAGATCCTCGTTAAACATGTCTTCAAAACCCATGTTTTTGAGGTAATGGGCAAACTCCCATGGTTCGCGGAAGGTCCCGGGAACGCCCAGAGCCAGTCCGGCTGTTGAGGCTTCGCCAAGAATGTAGCCCGGAGAAATAGTTCCCATTTCAACCACGCCTTTGCGCACGATGTTGAAAATCTCGCCACCTTTGGCGAATTCGCCGGCGCCAAATAGCTGGAGTTCGAATTGACCTTCAGTGTTTGCCTTCAGCTCTTCTGCGATGACGGCAAGACTGTCACCATAAGATGACGAAGCTTTCGGCCAGTGTGATTGAACTTTCCAGGTCACCTTTTCGGCAGCCGTCGCTTTGCCGATAAAAGCTGGCGCAGCAAGAGCCGCTGCACCACCTGCTAACGCACCACGCCGACTAATAAGTGTTTTGTCCTTTGTCATGATATTCCTCCCATTGTGCGATTGTATTGTCCCACCAATACATTCATCTTTTTCGTTAGTTTTTATACCGCAGCATTCTTTTAGTTTTGGGAATATGCATCGTAGCAACGGCAATACGAATGGAAAATTTGCTTTTCTCTTTTATCGTTAGGACCGATCTCAATACATTCCGCTAAGATGATATAATAAAGGATCAGAATTGACAAGCCTTTGGGGAACAGGCGGTTTTCAAATTCTAGGCTACCGCAGAGATAACCGTATAAGCTAACTGCCAATATATTACCGAGACAACACAATCCGGATTTAGGATGCCTTATTCTGTTTAGGTACCTTTACGGCGTTAGTGAAGGATGTATATAACTACCCGAATGGCCTTAAGTCGATCTGATTCACGAGATTTTTGTATTGTCAGTTCGCTGTGAGTGTTGTGCAAGATATGCATAAGTCATTTTAGAGGCATAGTTTTAAGGTGTATGGAAGATAGAATTAATGCGTGTGGCGATCGTACAGTCCAACTATATACCCTGGAAGGGGTATTTCGACCTTATAGCTTCAGTGGACCGTTTTATTCTTTATGATGACATGCAATTTACACGGCGGGACTGGCGTAACAGGAATAAAATCAAGACTCCACAGGGTCTTACGTGGCTAACTGTGCCGGTTCTGTCAAAAGGTAAATATTTTCAGACTATTAAAGATACCCGAATAGATGGGACGGCATGGGCAGCAAAGCACTGGAAATCAATTGAAACAAACTATGCGCGCGCACCTCATTTCAAAATGATGGCAGATACTTTCAGGCCTGCTTATGAAAAAGATATCCCGGATTTTCTATCTGAACTCAACGCTAAACTCATTCGTAAAGTTTGTGAATTTCTGAATATTGATGCAATCGTAGAAAGCTCCGCGGATTATGATCTGGTCGACGGGCCGAGCGCGCGTCTGGCGGACCTGTGTAAGCAGGTTGGTGCAGACGTATATGTTTCTGGTCCGTTGGCGCGTGATTATCTCGATATATCGCTATTTTCAGAGAAGGGCGTCGAGGTTGAATGGTTTGATTACTCGGGATATCCGATCTACGATCAGCTTTGGGGCGAATTCGAGCACGGGGTAAGCATCTTGGATTTGATCTCAAATACAGGTTTAACGGCTCCAAACTATATGAAGAACGTTTAATTTGATGAATTCTCTAAACTTTGCCGTATCTGTGCACAAGCTCCATATACATACAATTGGTTTTATGAGTTCCAAGCTGCTTTTACCCGTGGGGGTTCCTGCCATGCCTGTTTTGATTGTCTGAAGAAGGATCCCGGATTTGGAGTTGGCCAAAATATTCAAGGATGAGAAGCAGAGCGCGCGTCTGAAGGCAGAGGCGGAATTTGGTCAGCGTGAAATAGAGCCGTTTTTTGAAAAAGATAACATGCCGGGTTCTGTTCTTGAGGTGGGATGCGGCACCGGATTTTTGCTATCCCAACTCGCTGAAAAATATAAAGATATTTCATTTTCTGGCGTTGAGCCGATTGGCCCCGGCTTTTCGCAGTTTGAAGAGGCCTTAAATGCTATTGAAAACCAGTACACAAATATAACCTTTATCCGCAAGCGTATCGAGGATGTTAAGAGCAACGAAAAATATGATCTGATATACTCGGTCAATGTGTTCGAGCATCTGGATGATTGGCGGGAAGCTATCGACATATGTTTATCAATGTTGAATACAAACGGTCGGCTGATCATTTTGTGCCCGAACTACTGGATACCGTATGAGTCCCATTTCTCACTTCCAATTATCGGGTCCAAGTCTCTCACCTATAAAATATTTTCCAAGAAAATTATGGAAATGGAAGAGACATATGACGCGCACGGATTGTGGAAATCTTTAAATTTTGTCACGGCGCCGCAAATAAAAAAATACTGTCATTCAAGAGATTATACTCTCGAGTTTGATACGGCGGTTATGGCTCGCATGCTCGACCGATTGGATGAAGACCCTGAGTTTAAAAAGCGCCAAAGTGCGCTTGCCACTATTGCCATCATAGCCAATCGGTGCGGCGCTGGGTTCGTCCTGCGCAGGTTACCTGCGCGTTGGGGGGCTTATATGAAAGCCGTTATTCGCGTATAAATCCCTGAATGCATTGATCTGAAGGCTTATCGCATGCAAGGCCTGCGATAAGATGGCTTGGCCTAATTCGCTTGCAAAAGATTATCTCGCGTCAACTCTTGTCGAGCTTACGGGCGATAATCCAGTATCTGGTATTTTCAATGATTTCGTATCCCGCATCCTGAACAATATTTTGTTGAAATTGCTCTACATAGGTTGGGAGGCCCGCAATATTCTTTGGGGCTGCATTGTCAAACGCTATAAAAGGTGCTTGAAGCTGGCGCAATGACGTTATGAGTATATTGCGTGTTTCCTCGCGATGGCCGAAGAAGAAAGGAGCTTTTTGAGTGAGAGCTGGTTGAGTCCCTGCTAACCGCACCATGTTAAGGGCGAGTCCGCTGATCCATCTCAACCCCGGGTTCTCTGTTTCCAGATTCTTTAACTCTTCGGCTTTTTCGAGTGTGTAGGAGCAGAGTTCAGGAGAGGCATTAATACCGTCCAGGCAGGGCCTTAAATGACCATCAATTCTTTCGGAGACCGCGGACACAAAATCTTCGGAAATCACTCGTCTCACCGGATTGCCAAAAATAAACGGTATTATCAGCACGATCAGGATAAAAGACCAGACTATCCGGTCCGTCTTATGACCTAAGGAAAGCTTTGGCAGGACGAGTAAGGTATAGAGGAGGAACGGTACCCACATATTTAAAATATGAAAGCGGTTCATTACGTAGGGACCGATAGCAATGATCAAACCGACAATGACAACATTTTGAAACTCGATTGAGGAAAGGGGATCTTTATCCTTTATCGAGATCAGATACCGGGAGAACAAAATCAAAATATGAATCATCACTATTACGAAGGGCGCCAAGAGATAGGCCGAGAGCCCTGCGAACCCGCTTGAACCACTCTGAATTTTCTCACGCATAATCTGGAGCAACTCGGCAGATGTGGAAACGAGCGATCCCTCAAACAGAATAGCGATAAACAGGGAGCTGGATATTACTAGGCAGAATGCAAAGACGATGCCTGAGACCATCAGGCTCAAGAATCCCTGTCTTGCACTTTGAATAAAGAGAGCAAATCCCAATGCAAGAATGCAGTATATGCCGGTTTCAAAGTTATAAAATAGAAACAGCGGAGAGACTGCTCCAGAAATTGCCGCACTGGCGAGCCATCCAGATCTTGCCAAATAATAAGCGAGGAGGACTGTCACCGGGACCATCAGAAACCGAACCGGCAACAGATTGGGAGTGTGGTATGTATCGGCAACTCCGGACATCATTCCCGAAAAGACGAAGAGAACGAGAATGATTGCCGCCCATAGTATCTGGTTGGTCTTTCCATTAAGGCGCTGGCAAATGATGCCTATGATCAATGCACAAAAGAAGACATTGATGAGTTTCAACAGCGACATGGTTCCGCCTAACGTTTCGAAAAACGGAACAATCCGGAATCCTGCAATCATATCATTGAGCAGGACACCATAGCCGGCAAATGCGTCGAATTCCATGCTGGCGGCTGTCTTTGTATATAATCCGGTACCCAAGACGGCGGACCAGTGAATATCCATTGTCCACAACCGGCCATCTTCAATTTCCTGCTGAACACCAAACGGCAAAATACAAATGAGAAAAATGAGTATAAGCGCCGCAATTGCGATTGACCTTGTCTTAAATCGGCCCTTGATAACCTCTGCCATTAAATAGGCGGTGACTAATGCCAGCAGGAAATCACGGGTTTTTGGTTCGTAGACAATTAAAACCGCGGCCCAGAAAACTACGCCCAGCCATGGCCGGAACCAAGAGGGAATTTTGGATGAGAAAACCCAGTGTGTGTTGTTTGGTTTTCGAAAGGCGTTGGGGGTGAATAATCCTGCGGTAAGGAAAAACCCAAACACTGCTATGCAGAGAAAACTGTAGAATGTTGCCTGGACCCGGGTATCCGGCATGGTCAGATAGGATATCTGCTCCGGCGTGAATATAATATTTTGCGGCGTTTGCTGTACCCAAAAATAGGATATTCCCAACGTCAGTACAGAAAGGATGACTATTGAAGCGAGAACCTTGATATCAATAAGCTGTAGAATTCGGTCAACCAGAAAGATCGTCTTTCCATTGAAGGACGAGAACCATCTTGAAAGCTTGTCTTTTGAGAAAAACGAACGGCCACTAGTCATTTCAAACTACTACTCTTAACGCAAACAGATACGGTGCTGAGATTGGAATCGCTCTCATTGCTTGTTTTGTCTTATGACAAGATAATTGGAATTTGAAGTGGAGGCTATACAGTTACGTTCCAAAATTTCCCAGTCTCACTCTTTCATTCCTTGCTGCATCTACTCAGGAGATTTGCATCCTACATTCTTGCGCGATGCAATCTCGTTTCCCGATACAGAATAAACAGTCCGGCGCCAACGACCAGGGCCGCACCCACAAATTTCAACGGTCCCGGGATATCTCCCCATACCAGATATCCGATAATGGCTGACCATATGAGGGAGAGGTATTTCAGCGGTGCAACAATAACGCCTTCGGTGAGCTGGAATGCCATGACAACCAGAAGATGAGCAAAAGTCACGAGGATTCCGCCCAAAATAAACCAGCCCCATTGCTGCACAGTGGGCATATGGGTGCCGAAGGGAAGGGTAACGGTGCCCGCGATTAGCGCGACGACACTGGTATAGAACATGACCGTAACGGCGCTGTCCGCGGTGCCGAGACGACGGGTAATAAGATCCCGTGAGGCGGAGCTAACAGCGGCGAGTATGGCAAAGATGACCCAGCCGTTAAAACCCTCGACGCCGGGCTGGATCATGATGAGGACACCAAGGAAGCCAACCAGAACGGCCAGCCAGCGGTGCCATCCAACCGGTTCGCGCAACAAAAAGGGGGAGGCGGCGGTCAATAACAAAGGGGCCGAGAAAACAAGCGCCATGGTTTCCGCAAGCGGAAGATTGATAAGAGCAATTGTGACAAACAGGCTGGCGCCAAGTGCGGCAATGCTGCGGAGCATGACACCTTTTGGCTGGTTCAAGCGCAATATAGTGACGCCGCCATTCAGATGAATCAAGACTGCGAGTACCGGAAACATCCAGATGCCGCGATAGAAGAGAATTTCTCCAGCATGGAAATCTGCGGTCAGCCATTTGGTGATAGCATCCTGTGTGGTCAGCAAGAATGTCCCGGCAATCATGCACAGCATACCTTTAATGGCGTTACTATCTGATGATACCGCCGTCACGAAACGATGACGCTTGTTGTGAAAAATGGCATTGGTGAAAGCAAGAAACAAATCCCCCGAGGCCGCCATTCTATCCGAGAGATTCAGGAACACAAGCTGGATAATAGACGGGCCGACTTAGTCCCTATGTTTTCAAATGCCGATAATAAAATCTTTTCGCCTTGGCCCGGTTGCCGCACATATCCATGGCGCACCATTGTCGGCGCCTGTTTTTGCTTTCATCCAGGAAGAGCCAGCCGCAATTATCTCCTGGACATATTTTGACCCGGCCAATCTCGGAAGGATTTGACAGCACGGCCGCTGCCGATATTTCTATCGCCTTGGTTAGCGAAGTTTCCGGACCGTATTGCAACGATCCTTTCGGGCCCTTTGCCAAAGAGACGGCACTGCTTGTCCGGAAATTGTTGTTGAATTCTGCAAGAAGCTTGGGTGTAGGTTGTTCAGCGTTTATCAGGGATACCAATATCTGTCGCAAATTCATTCTTAGTTGCAGGACCTTGTCCCGGAATGATCTGTGATCCGGAATGAGAATGCGATGAAGTTCGGCTGCCTCGCGCCAGGCGATGATATCATTTATATTATTCAGCTTATCCTCAATGACCGCGCCTTCTGCACTCCAGTTTGCCGTGTTCATAAAGTCCAGACACAGCCGACCGCCGACAAGACGAAATTGCGTACTCTCTTTCTTCATGCTTTATTATAACCATTGTTATGGTTGATCATCAAAGCTTACCTGTATAACATAACCTTTTCAACAGTTAGAATAAAATGACGTCATATTCCGGCAACGAGATCAAGATTACAATTCAGGGTATATGGCGAGGGGTGCAAAAAATGTTCGCACTCTCACTTTTCATTATACCCTTCGGTATGGCCTTTGGTGTGGCCGCGATTGAAAGCGGCATGTCGGTTGTACAGGCCGTCACCATGAGTATCCTGGTTTTCTCTGGTGCTGCGCAGTTTGCTTCGATGGATATGTGGTCGACATCGTCATATATCTCGTTACTGCTGGTGGTCTTGGCGGTAAGTGCCCGGCATACCTTGCTGGGAGCGGCGCTTTCTCCCTGGGTAAACAAGCTGAGTCGGTCCACACGGCTGTCGGCACTTTCGGTGCTAAGCGATGCAAATTTCGCGGATTGTTTCAGTGCTTTCCGGGCAGGCGAACGTGACGTGGGTCGGCTTGTTGGTGGCGGCCTCATGCTGTGGGCGACATGGGTGGTCGGTACTGTTATTGGCGCGTTTGCCGGCGAAGCATTCGGAGATCTGGACCGTTTCGGAATTGATGTCCTGATGCCGTCGTATTTTGCTGTTCTGGTGCTCATACAGTGGCGCGTCGAGTGGGAGGGTATGAAAACCTACCTGCCCGCGATCGTGGCCTCCTTTGTTGCTGTTCTGGGGCTTTATCTGCTGCCGACCGGCTGGAATGTCGTTGTTGCCGCTTTGTCAGGCGGCCTGGTGGGAGGGCTGACCTATGGACGCTAGTCTGTATGGTTATTTGATGATCGTTTTGATGGGGGCGGTCGTTTACTTCACGCGGGTTGCAGGGTCTGAGTTGATGAGCCTGTTTGAAATGACTCCGCGTCTCGAGGCTGTTCTGAAATCGATGGCATCCTCTGTGCTGGTTGCGATTGTTGTGTCGGAATGTGCCAAAGGAAGCTTTCGCACCGTTGTCTCGGTCGCGGTGGCAATGATTGTTATGTTTCTTCTGAAGCGATCCCTGATCGCGATTTCCGCAGGGGTCATCTGCGCTGCGCTGTTTAGTAACTTTCAATAGGCATTAAAGGGTGCGGGTTGGTGAGCAGAAGATATCGCCATCGACCACCTTCAAACTATCAACCCGCCAGCGCCCAATGTTACCATTGATTATAGGACAAGAACTTTCCTGACATCTTGATCTCAATCCGGTCTCCCTTTTCATACGGTACCTTCTCGACAGTCATATCGAAGTCAATGGCGCTCATGATTCCGTCGCCGCCCTTTTCCTGGATGAGCTCCTTTATGGTATCGCCATATACGCCGACAATCTCATATAGACGATAAATACAGGGATCTGTCGGGATGGTCTGCGGGAACATTTTTGTTGGATACTCCGCGAGGATCACCGCGACGTCCTGTGGAAGGCCCAGCGTTTTTACGAGCAAATCTGCTTTGTCTCTCGGAAACGAGTTCATTCCGAAGCAGGCAGACGTCGTAAACACCTCCGACATGCCAATTGAGTCCGCAATGCCTGCCCAGGTCAATCCGGCATTACGTTTCTTTTCCAGAATCATTTCGGTAACGTCTGCTTTATTCACGCTTTTTTCCTTTCAGTAATTCAGTAATAATGAGGCTATCCTTTGATCTTCATCAGATTGGGAGGAACGATCGACTCCGTCTCGGATGAAGAGGGGGTGTTGAGTGCGGGCCGGACAACTTTCGGCTTTTGCGGGCCGTTGTTTGTTTCCTCTGACGCATCTGATCCTCTTGCTAAATCCTTCGATCGTTTTGCGAGAAACTCGACCAAATGGTTCCGGATTTTGTAGTAGCCGTCATGATGAATGATATCTGCGCGGCTTCTCGGGCGAGGAATGTCGATTGCCACGCTCTCAGCAACCTGCGCGAACGGACCATTTGTCATCAGAAGAACGCGATCCGCCAGCAATATGGCTTCATCCACATCATGGGTAATCATGAAGACCGTTTGATCGGATCCGGACCAGATGCGGATAAGCTCATCCTGAATGGTTCCCCGGGTGAGGGCATCGAGAGCGCCGAAAGGTTCGTCCAGCAGGAGCAGCTTTGGCTGAATGGCAAAAGCGCGAGCAATGGAAACACGCTGGCGCATGCCTCCGGAAAGCTGGGAGGGCTTGCGATGCTCCGCCCCGTTTACCAGGCCGACAAGCTCGAGATAATGATAGGAATGCTCCCGCACTTTCTCTTTCGACCATTCCGGATACCGCGCCTTGACGCCGAAGATGACGTTTTTCAAAGCGGAGAGCCAGGGGAGCAGAGAGTAGTTCTGAAAAACGACACCGCGATCCAGGCTCGGTCCCGATAGCTCTTTGCCATCCATCGTGACGCCGCCGCTGGTCGGGGAGTCGAGTCCTGACAGGACATTCATGATTGTCGATTTGCCGCAACCGGAATGACCGATGATGCAGACGAACTCTCCTTTATCGATATCGAAATTGATATCTTCAAATACGGTCAGGGGAGCCCCACCATCCGGGGAAGGATAACGCTTTGTCAGCGAGTCTACTTCAAGAAAAGGTTTGTCAGTCATGATTGCTCCTATTCCTGATACTGGACGGAGCGCTGAACCCAGGCGAAAGCGGCGTCAAGAAGCATGCCGACGACTCCGATAACAAGGATTGAGAAAATTACGCTCGTCAGGTCGAGGTTGTTCCATTCGTTCCAGACGTAATATCCGATGCCTGTGCCGCCAACGAGCATTTCAGCGGCGACAATGACCAGCCAGGCAATGCCAATTGAGATGCGCATTCCCGTCAAAATGGTCGGAGCAGCCGCGGGTAGGATGACGATGAGGGCCGTTCGCAAGGAGTCAAGCTCATGGGTTCGGGCTACATTGACCCAGTCTTTCCTGACGCCGGCGACACCGAAGGCCGTGTTGATCAGCATGGGCCATATGGAACAGATGAAGATCACAAAGATAGCCGAGGCTTGGCTATCCTTGATAATGAAGAGGGCAAGAGGCATCCAGGCCAGAGGAGAAATGGGACGTAGAACCTGGATAAAGGGATCGAATGCTTTGTAAGCGAGCGGTGACATGCCAATCAGAAAGCCGACCGGGATGGCAATAAGGGCGGCCATGAAATAGCCGCTGAGGACGCGAAACAGGGAATATCCAATCTGGATGCCGATACCCTTGTCGTTGGGGCCATTGTCATAGATAGGGTTCGAGAGTTCTTCCCACGCCCTGACTATGATCGCTGAAGGGGGCGGTACGCGCGCCTTCTGATCGGCGGCGCCGACGAGCTTCTCATACTCGGTAAGTTCGCCAGCGGATTTAACCGCTGGTGTTGCAAGTTCCCATACTCCCAGACCAAAAATCAGAATGATAATTGATAGGAACAATGCCTTGAGGTTAAGTGACGTGAACATGTATCACGCCTTCTTGATTGCGAAACTGTCGACATAGGCTTCCGGCTCGGCCGGATCAAAGGTCTTGCCCATTATCGTGTAGCTTTTATAGGTTTCCGTAGGTGGGGTCAGGCCAAGGTCGGTCATGATCTTGGCGCAATCTCCGGCAAGGTAGACCTGCTCGGCTACGCCCTTGTAGTCGACATCACCTTCAATGTAGCCCCAGCGCTTCATCTGGGTCAGGATCCAGACGCCCATTGAATGCCAGGGGAAAGGGTCAAAGTCGATGCGGTCTGGAACATCTTTGATATTGCCCAAACCATCAGCATAGCGCCCGGTCAGAACCTGCTCAATTACGGGGACGGGCTGATTAAGATAATTTGTCGGTGCGATGGCGGCAGAGATTTCCTTCCTGTTCTCACTCTTGTGTGCATATTGGGTTGCGTCCACCAGTGCTTTCAACAGTGCGCCATATGTGTTGGGCATCGTGGTCGCAAATTCCTGACTGCAGGCAAATGCGCAGCAGGGGTGTCCGTCCCATATCTCTTTCGTCAGTTTATGGATGAAGCCGATTTTCTCCCAGACAGCCCGCTGGTTAAACGGATCGGGAGAGAGATAACCATCGAGGTTACCGGCACGCAGGTTTGCAACCATTTCCGGCGGTGGGACGACACGAATCTGAATATCCTGATCGGGGTCCAGTCCGGCTTCCGCCACATAATACCGAAGTAGAAAGTTGTGCATGGAATATTCAAAGGGAACGCCAAATTTGAAGCCTTTCCACATTTTTGGATCGTTCTTATCCAGATGATCGTTGTGCAGGACAATGGCCTGCCCGTTGATATTTTCAACGGCGGGCATCAGGAATGGCGTTGCGGTAGAGCCGGCGCCCATCGTAATTGCGAGAGGCATCGGGGTGAGCATATGCGCGGCGTCATACTCCTTGTTGAGAGACTTATCGCGCGCGACGGCCCAGCCTGCGGTTTTAATGACATCTACATCGAGGCCGTACTTCTCATAGAACCCCAGCGGTTTTGCCATGATGATCGGCGTCGCACAGGTAATTGGAACGAAGCCCACGTTCAGCTTCGATTTTTCCGGTGTTCCAAGATTGTCCATGATAGCGGCCTTAGCCTTATCCATAGGGAAGACGGATGCGACGGCGGCCGCGAGTGTTGTGCCGCCCAGCATCTTTGCAAAGGATCGGCGCGACAATTCGTTGTTTCCAAATACGGATCGGACAACGGCGCTTTCAACGACTCTTTCCATCAACTCGTCGCTGGATTGAAAACCTTCTGCTTTAACATGGGATTCAAGATTGTTACCGGGTTTGCCCCAGCATTCATGACACCCACAGTTCGTGCCATGCCGCAGGTCCGCGTCTCCGTCGTATGGATTGCCTAGACTTTTTGATGCCATCTAAATTTCTCCTTCGTGTTTGTTCAGAAGTCGTTCATTGCTCAGTAAACATGGAAAACACATCGCAAAGGGCGTGCCAGAACAGAGGGAAAATTTTTTCCAATCATTTCAATGGATTATGATTTATATGAAATTAAATTGACTTACGGAGATTCATAAATTACGATTTTACATAATTTAATTTACGATTTATCGTAAGGGAGCATGCCGTGAACGATTTCGCAAAATCGAAAAGTCAGACGGGTATGAGACGGGGGCATTCCAGCGCCTCGGATGAGTTGAATCGTCCGCTGCTGTCGGAAGATGAATGGTACCTTTCAAATGCGATTTTACGGCAGGCATTTGACAAGCATCCCGAACCGGGACTGATTTTTGATCCATTCTCCGGGATCATATTTCGCGCAAACAAAGCGGCGCTGGAATTCTTCAAAGTTGCGGAGAACGATATCCTTGGGCGGACCATTGGCCAGCTTTATTCCGACGAGAGAGGGCATTTGCATGTATTTACCGAAGAGGCGCTTGATCGCGGACATGCCTGGACGCGGGAGTTGACGCTCCAGCGGCCGGATGGAAAGCCCATGCGACTTGAACATGCTGCGGTTTCGGTTTCATTGCAGGGGAAAACCCGGATTGTCCTGACGATTACGGATCTGAGCAGCTTTGAACGGCGCTCAGTCGATGACGAGGCCAACACATATCACCGCAACGGTCTTGAAGAATGGAGAAAAGCCGAAAGGTATTTTCGTGAAATTGAGCGGGAAAACAGATTGATCCTCGCGGCGGCCGGCGAGGGTATTTACGGTGTGAATGCGGATGGTATAACGACCTTTCTGAACCCCGCAGCCGAAAAAATGCTTGGCTATAGCGCGAGCGAACTTGTCGGAAAGGACATGCATTCAGTCATTCATCATCATAAAGCAGATGGTTCGCGCTATGATGAAATGGACTGCCCGATCTATAACGCATTTCGTAAAGGGACGCTGCACACGGTGGATGACGAGGTTTTCTGGTGTAAGGGGAATACGAGTATCCGGGTTGAGTATACGTCAACACCGATTGTGGATGGCGGGTCTGTTGTCGGGGCTGTGATCGTCTTTCGGGATATTACCCAGCGAAAGCGGCATGAAAAACAGCTGAAGTCTGCACTCGAAGAAAACGCCCGGTTGCGAGAGCGGCTAGAAATGGAGAACGCCTATCTGCAGGAGGAAATCCGGAGCCATATTAATCATTACAATATATTGGGCAATTCCCAGGCAATTGAGAATATACTGAAGCAAATCGAGCTGGTGGCGCCGACAGATGCCAATGTTCTTATCACCGGGGAAAGCGGTACGGGAAAAGAGCTTGTGGCCCGGGCCATACATCAGGCATCCGAACGTCGTGATCGTCCGCTTATTCGTGTTAACTGCGCGGCTATTCCGCGGGAGCTTTTCGAAAGTGAATTTTTTGGCCATGTCAGAGGTGCCTTTACCGGCGCCCTGCGCGACCGCATCGGTCGATTTGAACTGGCGAACGGCGGGACGATTTTCCTTGATGAGGTTGGCGAAATTCCGCTGGACCTGCAATCCAAGCTTCTTCGCGTGCTGCAGGATCAGCATTTTGAAAGGGTTGGCGAGGAGAAAACCCGGGAAGTCGATGTGCGTGTTATCGCCGCGACAAACCGCGACCTGAAAAAAGAGGCAAACGCAAAGCGCTTCCGCGAAGATCTTTATTTCCGACTGAACGTTTTTCCGATTGAATGTCTGGCATTGCGGGACCGCCCCTCCGATATACCGATACTTGCCGATCACTTTCTCGAAACTGTCTGCAGCCGCCTGAACATAAAGAAGCCGCTATTGACCAAGTCCAATATCAAGGTGTTGCTTTCCTATGACTGGCCGGGGAATGCGCGGGAGCTGCAGAATGTCATTGAGCGCTCCGCCATTCTGTCGCGGGAGGGTAAGTTAAGCTTTAACTTGCCGGCAGGTGAAGGTATTTCTCTGATGCCGGCTGCCAAAGTGGCGGCGAAAGAGTCGGCTGAGCAGAACGTTATATTAACGGCGGCGGAGATGGCGGCGCTGGAGGAGGAGAATATAAGGCGCGCGCTGGAAACCGCTGGAGGCCGAGTATCAGGCCCGGACGGCGCCGCAGCCCTTCTTGAAATGAAAGCGACCACTCTTTATTCCCGGTTAAAAAAGATCGGTGAGGTAGCGAAATAACTCGTTATGTCTGTTCGAATTGGATCTAGTAGTATTAACGGTCCGATATCAAATTGACCCGGTTGAGTTTTTCCGATTACCCTGTATACCCTATGCCTTGAGGTAAGTTCACCGAAAGCGTGAGAAACTAAGCTGTTATTCGGCCGGAATAGTTCCTGTGAAAAAGATACGAAATACAACGCCCATGAAACTCTCAATTGTATCCACTTTGTACCGATCAGCTGCCAACATCTCTGAGTTCCATGAGCGTGCCAGCAAGGCCGCCAGTGAATTGGTAGGGCAGGACTATGAAATAGTGCTGGTGAATGATGGCTCCCCGGACAATAGCCTTGAGCTTGCCATTGAGATCGCGGATAAGGATGATCATGTCCTGATTGTCGATTTGTCTCGAAACTTTGGTCATCATCAAGCAATGATGGCGGGGCTCGCTCACTCCAGGGGAGAGCATGTTTTCCTGATTGATTCCGATCTGGAAGAAGACCCCGCATGGCTTGATGCTTTTGCACAGCAAATGACTGAGAAAAATTGCGATGTTGTCTATGGAGTGCAAAGACGACGTAAGGGGGGGTGGTTTGAAAGATGGTCGGGGAATTTATATTATCGCATCTTCAAACTGCTGGTGGATATTGACCATCCAACGAACATAACGACGGTCAGGCTAATGACACGACGATATGTCGATGCACTTCTGACTCATAAAGAGCGGGCAATCGTTATTTCCGGTCTATGGGTGTTGACAGGATTTGATCAATCTCCACAACTGGTGACAAAAAAGTCCAGCAGCCCGACAACATACAGTTTGCTTCATAAATTATCGCATGCTGTGAACGTGATTACGTCATTCAGCAGCAGGCCTCTGATTTTCATCTTCTTTACGGGGGTGATTATCTTCCTGCTGTCGATGGCTTACGTCGCGTTTATTGTGCTCAATCGAGTATTGTTTATGACACCTCTTGAGGGGTGGTCATCTGTCATGGCATCAATTTGGTTGTTGGGCGGGATAATAATTTCCTTTATAGGAATAATCGGAATCTATCTATCAAAGATATTTATTGAAACGAAAGAACGTCCGAACGTCATTATCAGGGGCCTTTATGGGAAATACGGCAGAAATTGATGAGAAATACACCGAATTCTATGCGGCCAGAAAGCATGCGAAAGTATATCCGACCGAGTTTGTTGTGCGGACATTGCTGGCGGACTATCCCGACCTGAATTATCCAAAACCGCAGGCAGGAAGCTCAATTCTGGACATTGCCTTCGGCGATGGCCGAAACACGGTTTTTCTTTGTGATTTAGGGCTGAAGGTATCGGGAATTGAAATCTCCGGCGGTATTATTGAGCAGACGGGGGAGCGGCTTAAATCACTTGGATATGAGCCTGATTTGCGTGTCGGACGAAACAGTAATATTCCTTTCGAGGATGAAACGTTCGACTACATCCTTGCTTGCCATTGCTGCTATTATTGCGATGAGGGGGACACACTTCTTGATAATCTCAATGAATATCAGCGAGTCTTGAAGCCGGGCGGGGCATTGATAACCTCGGTTGCGGATAAAACGTCATATATTTTTCAGAATGCGGAAGAAGTAGAAGATGGCTCGATGCGAATTGCCGGTGACCCGTATGGAAATCGCAATGGATATCGGCTCCATGGCTTCTCTTCGCAGAATGATATCGAAGAATATTTTTCCAACTATTTCGAAAATTTTTCTTTCGGGCATGCGAATAATGATTATTACGGTCGAAATGAAAAGTTATTCTGGGTTGTTTGCCAGAAGAAATGAGTCTGAACAGTATGAAAAAAACGCCATATCGCTGTCCTGTCTGTAAATCTGACTTAGCAATCGAACCTGGTGTTGGTCTCAAATGTTCGAGTGCGCATTTATTCAAATATGCTGACGGCACTTCTGTGCCGGTATTTGCCAGTGAAAGCAACGATGTCAACGAATACACAATCTCAAATGCTGCGGAAATACATGACAATGCCTTGAGGTGGGTTTTCAAGACATTCAGTACCAGTGAAGAAGACCTGAGAGAAAACCTCCTATCCAGATTGCAGTTGAAGGAGGGGCAGAAAGTTCTGATAACCGGCGCCGGTGCCGGAAATGATCTTCCCTATCTCGCGAAGAAAGTAGGGAAAAGCGGCACTATATTTGCTCAGGATTATGCAGGTGAGATGTTGCTATCCGCGGTTAAGCGGTCAAATGAACTATATGGATTGGCCGACTATAACATCGAGTTTTCCATCAGTGACGCTACAAATCTTCCTTTCGACGATGATCTGTTCGATGCCGCTTTTCATTTTGGCGGCTTGAATCTGTTTTCAGATATTGCGGCCGGTATTTCGGAAATGGACAGGGTTGTCAAAGACGGGGGAAGGGTCGTCTTTGGTGATGAGGGCCTTGCTCCCTGGCTGAAGAATACGGATTACGGGCGTATGATTGTGAACAACAATCCATTATTAAATTTTTCTGCGCCACTGGAACATATTCCGACAACTGCAAGAAATCTGAACTTGTCCTGGGATCCAAGCTATTGTTTTTATATCATTGATTACACAGCCGCTAACCATCCACTGCCGCTAGATATCGATGTTCCGCATGTTGGGACGCGCGGCGGGTCTATCCGCACCCGCTATTTTGGGCAATTAGAGGGAGTGGATCCGGATCTCAAGGAGGCGTTGTATGAAGCGGCAAAAAGGAAAGGCATAGACAGAGTGTCTTTTCTTGAAGAGCTTCTGCGGAGCGGTTTGGAAAACAATAAAAATGATAATTGAAAAATTCCATTGGGAAAAAAAGGGCTTATTGTTTGAGCCGGTCATTCCCGGCTTCACTCATGGATCTCATCCATGCATTACCCATAAAAGCGGCAATGAGTTTTTGGTAGCATTTACCTGTCGTGATGCTCAGAAACGGTCCCATATATTCTTGTCGAATGCAAATGTTTCGGATGGGGGGATTACGCTGACAGGACAACCCAAACTTGTCCTTTCGCCAGGGGATCCCGGATATTTTGATTGTGATGGCGTAATCAGCGGGTGCCTAGTGCCACATCAAGGAACTTGTTATTTGTACTTTGTTGGCTGGCAAAACTTGCCAGAGGAAATGTGGATTTGTGATACCGGCAGAGCGATTGTGGATATGGAAAAGCTGGAGGCGAGAAAAGAATATCCGGGGCCTGTCTTGGGTAGAGATAAAACCAACCCGTTATTTGCCGCCGCCACCGCCTTTCATGTCAATGACGAGGGACGCTGGCATGCATGGTTCAATTCAGGCATCTACTGGAAAAAAACAGCAGAAGGATGGCACCATCGATATGGATTTCATCATGCGGAATCCGATGATGGGGTCGATTGGATATGCGAAACAGAAATGTGCATTCCGTT
The DNA here is from genome assembly GCA_002706985.1 of Sneathiella sp. Taxonomy (GTDB): domain Bacteria; phylum Pseudomonadota; class Alphaproteobacteria; order Sneathiellales; family Sneathiellaceae; genus Sneathiella. The sequence goes on from PAKP01000003.1 coordinate 19,959, forward strand.
TGCCGATGAATATGAATATGCTTTTGGGCGCCCGAGCGTTGTTTATTGGGATAATTTATTTCATATGTGGTTTGCGCATCGTGCGACCAAAGAAATTGATACATATCGCATGGGGTTTGCCTCATCGAAAGATGGCATAAACTGGGATAGAAACGATGCTGTGTCGGGTATTGACGTTTCTGCAACGGGGTGGGACTCAGAGATGATTTGCTACCCTTCCGTATTCGCGCATAGAGGACGGAAATATATGCTTTATAACGGAAATGGATATGGAAGCACGGGCTTCGGATATGCTGTGCTCGAGGATCGAACATGAAAAACGTCATTCTGGCCGGAAACGCCACAACAGCCGATATTCTGAATGCCTATCTTGTCCGCGATGATCGCTACAACGTTGTCGGTCTTACCGTCGATGATAACTATGTGGATCAGGGAATTGTGTCCGGCTTTGACACGAGCATTGCGTTATCCCAGCTGAAAGATATCTATAGCCCGCGGGATTGTGTGATCATCATGGCGATGGGTTATGATGATTTGAACAAGACAAGACAATCCATGTTTCGGCGTCTTAAAGATATGGGTTTTGGCATCGAAACATATGTGCATCCCGACGCCCATCTATATTCCGAGTATCCACTGGGTGAGGGTTGTGTCGTGCTCCCGTCTGTGGTCATTGAACCTCACGTGAAGGTCGGCGAGAATACGATGATCTGGAGCAACACGACGCTCGCCCATCATTGTAGTGTGGCTTCAAATTGCTGGATTGCATCCGGCGCCGTCATTTCAGGTCAGGCGCGGATCAAAGACAACTGCTTTATCGGTGTCAATGCAACGATAGTTAATGATAAAACTGTTGAAGAATACTGCATCATTGGGGGAGGAGCTTTGATTACAAAGGACACCAAACCCTCATCGGTGCATTTGTCGCGGTCAGGCGAGGAGCTTCGGTTCTCCTCTGAAGAGTATGTTAAGTTTTTTGGAATTTAGTATGAATGAAAAATTGGCCTCAGTCCTTGCGGATGTATTTAACTTAAAGCCTGATCAGATCGAGCCTGAACTCACAAAAGAAGACGTGGGAAGTTGGGATTCGTTAAAGCAGCTGGATCTCGTGATGTCGCTGGAGCGGGAATATGACGTTTCCCTGACCATTGAAGATATCGTTCAACTGGTTTCAGTCGCAAAAATTATCGAAGTCCTGAAGCTGAAGGGCATCGATCTTGGAGATTAAGGGGGCAATAGCGCTGGTGACCGGCGGCGCCAACGGACTGGGGCATGCGATCGCGACATTCTTGAGCGAGCGGGGGGCTACGGTAATCGTTGGGGATCTGGATAAAGATGCTTTGGCCGGTCTCCCGGAAGAATTTGATTGTCATGAGCTTGATGTAACCCGCCCGGATAACGTTGCAAAAGTTGTAAGCGATATTGTTCAGAAGCATGGCCGTATCGATATTCTGGTCAATAATGCAGGCGTCATATTTAATGAGCCTCTGGTAAATATTATGAATCCGAACGGTATGATCCACGATTATGACCGCTTTCGAAAGTCGATCATCGTCAATATGGACTCCGTATTTCTGATGACCGGAGCAGTTGTCGAACATATGATCAAAGGGCGAGTAAAAGGCTGCATCGTCAATATCAGTTCAATCAGTGCACATGGGAACGAGGGGCAGACAGCCTATTCAGCCGCAAAAAGCGGTGTTAATGCCATGACCGTTACGTGGTCGAAAGAGCTGGGGCGAATGGGTATCCGATGTAATGCCATTGCACCGGGGTTTATCGATACTGGGTCCACAAATTCTGCGCTCAATGAAACGACGATAAATCATATCGTAGCGAACACGCCCGTCCGGCGCTTGGGGGAGGCCGAGGAAGTTGCTGCAGCGGTTGCCAGCGTCATAAGCAATGATTTCATTAATGGCGTCGTCCTGGAGGTAAATGGCGGGATTACGATTTAATGATGCTGCGGCTTGAGAAAGAAGACTATGGGTCTGTGTATGAGCTATACAAAGAACTTGACTATTTTTTCCCCCTCATCGCATCGGTTCTGCTGGATGAGCAGGATGGTGTTGTATATGCGGATCATGCGCGTTCGCCAACGCAGGCCTATGTTGAGCATGCCTTCGGGTTCTCGCAGTTTTTTGGCAATTCAATGAAGCCAAGCGGATTTCTGGAGAAATTGAAATCCTATTTATTGATAGAAAGGAAATTCTACGCGGAAAAAGTCCGGCTGTATTCGCCGTCGCCATCTGGATCATTCCTGTCTGCGACAGAAAATGTAGCTCTTTCCGAACGACAGCGGTTTCACCTCGATCAGGATCGCTTTTCGGAACAGCGCAAGGTTTCCGGGGCGAATATCTCCGCAGATATCAGGACGCATAAAATATCTAGGGACGACCTTGCCGCTATTGAAGACAGCTTTCAGGTCGTCAATCGGTTTTGGAGAGGCCCGGAAGAATTCCTGAAGAAAGCAAATTCTTGCTTGATAACCTATCGGAATAAATTTGCCTCAATCTGTTATTCCGCCGCGACAGTAGATGGATACGCCGAAATTGATGTGGCGACATTGCCGGAGTATAGAAAGCTTGGGCTGGCGCGCCATGCTGTGACGGGGTTCGTTGAAAATTGCCACGCCGCGGACGTTATACCGCTGTGGGACTGCTATACAAATAATGAAGGATCGATGGCACTGGCGGCGACGATAGGTTTTATCCCGTACAATTTGCCGTATGATTTTTTCACAATTAACAAATAATATAGTGTACGACTGCATTTCTTGAAAACATCAGCTTTCAAAATATCTGGCTTAACCGATATAGCAGAATTGTTGCCATATGATGGATGCAGAGAATGACGAAGTACTACTATAACTTGGGATTGTATTTTTTCGATACAGCAAAAAGACATGGCACCGACATTGCGTTGCGATACACGGATACTCAACATAGCTACGCCGATCTCTTGATCTGGGTTGAAAAACTGGCCTCTTTCCTAATCGCCAGTAAACTGAAACGGGGCGACGTTATTGCCGTCGGCAACAACAAGGGCCCTCTCACCTATGCCTTGATGCTCGCGGCACTACGCTTAGGCGTTGTATATGTCAATCTCGACGTCGCGTCGCCCTTATCCAGAAACCTGCGCATTGCAAAGCTGAGCGGCGCAAAGCACATATTCTACGACGACCCCAAATATTCGAAAGCTATGGCAGAACTGGCGAGTAATTGCGATTGCAACGCGTCTCTCTTGGATTTTGACGTACTTCCGGAAGTTACTTCCGCAGATCTGGAGTTGCAGCAGAACCTGATGCAAAAGGTGGATGGCGCAACAATCGCCTATGTGATGTTTACCTCAGGATCCACGGGTGAACCAAAAGGAGTGGCCGTTACGCATCAGAATGTCCTGCATTTCATCTCGTGGGGAGTGGAACGGTTCCAGATCGATAGTCGGGACAATTTTGCAAATATCAGCCCAATGTATTTTGATAATTCCGTATTCGATTTTTATGTTGGCCTGTTTTCTGGCGCATCGCTAACGCCAGTCTCGCGTGATCTGCTGACCAGTCCGTATGACCTGGTGACCCATGTGGGAAACATGGGCTGTACCATCTGGTTTTCCGTACCATCCATGCTGATTTATCTTATGGCCATGAAGGCCATGACTCCAACAGCGCTACCCGGATTGAGGCGTATTATTTTCGGTGGCGAGGGCTATCCAAAGGCCGAATTGAAAAAGCTGTTCAATCTGTTTCACGAGCAGGCGGTTCTGGTGAATGTCTATGGTCCGACCGAATGTACCTGTATCTGTAGTGCATATGATATCAGTAATGGTGATTTCAAGGATCTGGATGGGCTTCCCCCGCTCGGTGAGTTAAATCAAAATTTTGATTATTGTATTCTGGATGATGAGGATAAAGATGCTGATGTCGGGGAGCTGTGCCTGATCGGCCCGAATGTCGCGGCCGGCTATTTTAATGACCCGGAACGCACGGCCGAGTCGTTTCATACATTGTCCTCCCCCCGGTTTTTCATGAAACATATGTACCGCACCGGGGATATAGTTCGTGAGACTGAGGGCATACTTTATTTTAGCGGCCGCAAAGATAACCAGATCAAGCATATGGGGTATCGTATCGAACTAGAGGAGATTGAGCACGCTTTGGCCAAACTTCCCGGCGTACATCAATCGGCAGTCGTCTATCACAGAGCGAATGTTGCCTATGGCAAGCTCATTGGTTTTATTGCAAGTTCGGATGAAGTCGATGAGAAGGATTTGAAAACAAAGCTGGGCAGCCTTCTGCCGGAGTATATGATACCAAGCACTATCATTGTTAAATCCGAACTGCCGAAGAACGCGAACGGTAAGGTTGACAGACAAAACCTCGCCAAATTGATTTGAAGATGCCGTAAAGTCATTAATGGTGAAAATTGCAGATATCTACCAAATGTTCCGGTACGCAATTGTAGGCGTGCTGAACAATCTGTTGGGCTATGTCGTTTACCTGCTTGTCACCTATTTCTGGCTGGAACCTAAAGTCGCTGTTACTATTCTTTATCCTATTGGTGTTCTGATCGCTTATTTCAGCCATGCAAAATATTCATTTTCCCATCAAGGTGATCATGCATGGGCCATCGTGCGGTTTTTTGTTTCCTATTTCATTTGTTATTGGCTCAACCTGTCCATGCTGTATTTCTTTTCAGATAAGTTGGGATATCCCCATCAGATAGTTCAGGCTGTCGCCATCGTAGTCGTGGGGGGCGTTCTTTTCCTTCTACTGAAGTTCTTTGTGTTCTGGCCAGCCTCGAATAAAGAATGAAGAACAATAATACTGTGTTGGATAGCTGCCCTTGTTTTGAAAGCGGTTGCCGGTAAATACCTTACTCATTTCCTTGGAAAACAATGGTCTGACGTGACGCAGTTGATCCCTTATTGAGGCAACGGCTTGGCGTGGCAGGGAAACGTTCTTGTCAGATTTTTTCGGCATATCAACAAGTTGCAATCTGCAAATTATACTCATTGTCATAAAATATTTATAAATATTCAATCCATTTTGAGCGATAATAAATATTTAACTAAATTATTTTATTTTTATTTTTATTTGTAAATATTTCGATGATTTGAGGGATTCCATAATATCTGACCTCTGTCTTGAAATATTTATGCCCTCAATGACCGGTATGTTTAGGAGAAGTTAAGATGGATCGAAGGCCCGTGCCAGTTGATCAAGAGATCAAGTTTATGGCGGATGAAATTATTGTTTCCAAGACCGACCTGAAGGGCCGTATCACTTATACCAACGATGTATTCTGCAGAGTGGCCGAGATGTCTGCTTCTGAAGTCCTTGGTAAACCCCATAACATCATTCGGCATCCGGATATGCCGCGAGCAATTTTCAAACTGCTGTGGGATACATTGCAGCAGGGCAGGGAACTTTTCGCCTATGTCAAGAATATGTCGGCGACTGGCAAGTATTATTGGGTCATCGCTCATGTGACCCCATCGTTCGACCGGTCAAATAATATCATCGGATATCACTCCAACCGGCGTTATCCCAACCCGGAGGGTATTCAGAATATTCTCCCGCTTTACAACGAACTTCTGAAAACGGAAGCAGGATGCAGTAATCCCAAGGAGGGGCTAGAAAGGAGCTTTGGGCTTCTTGAAAGCAGGATCTCCGCCAGCGGCAAAAATTACGAAGAATTTATCTGGGAAATGGTGAGTGAAGATGCTTAAAGGATTTTTGAAAAAGCAGGCGCCTCAAGAGAGTCAACAGGGTGCTCAGGATGAATTGGAGTCAATGCGCCAGGAACTCGCAAATTACAAATCAGCATTTGCCGCCCTGTCAGAGGTAACGACCCGCTTGAAAGCTGGTGATATGGAAGCCCGTATTGTTGATTGGGACTGTTATGGGCCGCTTACTGACCCGCTGGCGGATTTCAACCGAGTACTGGATTTGACGGATTGCTTCATTCGGGAATCTACAGCTTCACTCAGCGCGGCAACTTCGGGCAATTTCTACCGTAAATTTCTGACTACTGGCATGTCGGGCAGCTTTGCTGAAGGTGCCCGCTTCATGAATAAAACTAGTGAGGAAATGGAGCGCCGGGAAGTTGAAAAAGTCTCTGCGCGCCTCGCTATCGCAACGACTTTTGAAGAGAATGTCGGGCTGGTGGTTAAAACTCTCGTTGAAGCATTAACCAGCGTTGGTGCGATCTCGCAGCAGCTAAAAGGCTTTGCGACTGACAACCAAAGCCTTGCGTCAACGGTCGCCGCCGCGGCGGAACAGGCGACTGTGAATGTTCAAACTGTCAGTGCGGCCGCAGAGGAGCTTTCCGCATCCGTTCAGGAAATCACGCGTCAGGTTGCCTCGTCATCCGAGAAAACAGTTGAAGCTTCGGGCGAAGCGGAGAAAACCTCGCGAACAATTCAGTCTCTTAAAGATGCATCTGACACGATCGGGCAGGTCGTTGAATTAATCAAGGATATCGCCGGAAAGACAAACCTTCTGGCGCTCAATGCAACGATCGAGGCGGCGCGTGCCGGTGAAGCCGGGAAGGGTTTTGCGGTCGTGGCCTCCGAAGTTAAATCGCTTGCCCTGCAAACAACCAATGCAACCGGCGAAATTGGATCGCAGGTTGACTCAATTCAGTTGAGCACTGACACCACCGTTGATGCGGCGGCCCAGATTACGGAGAAAATCAATCAACTGAATGAAATTTCGGCTGCCATTGCGTCGGCGACGGAAGAACAATCAGCCGCCACACTTGAAATCAGCAGAAATATTCAGGAAGCCTCCCAAGGCACGCGTGAAGTTTCGACGAATATTACCAAAGTCAGTGAATCGTCGACGCAGACATTGCAGGCCGTGAATGATCTCGACACTTCGGTGCAGCAGTTGAGCTCAACGGTTGAGACATTGCAAAATGAAGCGGAAACTTTCCTTAAGGCTATTAGGGAAGGCTGAAGTAGAATTCTGGGCAAGTGTTTGAAAGGCCTATAAATTGCTCCTCAAAGCCCGAGTGGATGGCGGCTGTAGAAAGACGTAGTTAGTAGCGATATTCCGATGGCAACAAGCAACCCGCCTCCTGCAAGGGCAGCGGTATTGGCGGCTATGTGCCAAAACGGACTTCTATCAGCCGTGAAGGCGACGGCTTTTCGCCGTGCTGTGACGGCCAGAAATGCCAGCAAGGCCACGGCGATACCTGTTCCCGCCGACATCGCAAGTACGGCGCCGACGCCCGCAATAGGCAGCGTCAATGCTTTCGCCAGTACCAGAACCAAGATGGCACCTGTACAGGGTCGAAGACCGATAGCCAGCACAACGCTTATTGCAGAGCGGAGGTCGCGGATTTGTTCCAGCTGATCCCCGCTTGGCATATGGGCATGGCCATAACACTCTCCGTCTTCATGATGATGGTGAGAATGGGTGCCCGCTTGCGGCTTGGTTGGAAAGTACCGGTTCAATATCCGGCGTGCTGTGCGCAAAATGAGAAGACCGCCAATGGCAGCCACGAGAATATAGCTGATGCGCTCACTCCAAGCGACGGCGGAGCCGGTTTCCCGGGGAATCCATCCTGCAAGATAAATCAGGCCATAGACCAGGACTATCGCGACCAGACCCTGACATAAAGCTGCGGCGGCGGCAATGCCAACACCACGGGAAACTCTATGCGGATGGGTCAGCAGATAGGTGGTAAGGACTGCCTTGCCATGCCCCGGGCCAGCTGCGTGAAATATTCCATAGAGGAAGCTGCCGAAAACGAGGCTCCAGGCTGCGGCCATGCCGCCGCCGTCGGTAAGGGCCTTGAAGGCGGTAACGAGCTCTCCATGAAAGATACGTTGTTGTGTTAAGATCCAGCTTATGCTGGTAGCCCAGAGGGAGGACTCGGCAACGCCGCTTGCGGCAAGAGATTGCGGCGGCATCCAGACTGACAATGCTAACACGGCAAGAGTGATATAAAAGCCGGGAACTATTTTTCGGGACATGTCAATCTGACCCGCTCGGCAAAGAAAGAGCCTAGGCCCGTCTCCCCCTGCATAGATGCGTCGAGCATTGCCGCCTGCGCCACCACGCTCGGGTCCGGGTTGGGCGGCATAATCTTGTAGCTGCATCCCGCCGGGGAGCCTGACAGAATTACGGGATTTTCCGTTTCGGCGTGAAGCATGTCGACATAATAAGTAGGATCGAAAATAGCATAGGAGAAATTGCTGCCCTCGGGAGATACCGGTTTTTCAAAAGGGGTTGTGAAAGACATTTCCAGCCGATTGTCGAGCATCCTTGTCGATTTGTCGGTAAGGGGCATGAGACCTAGAACGTTTTTCCCGTCTCGTGCCTTGGTGAAATAGCCATACTCGTTGAGATGTTCCATATTCACCTTCATGATTTCTTCCAGCTTTTCGGGGTCTGGCTTACCGTCTCCGTCAAGATCCATCCCCTCGGTCGCAAAAGCCGAATAGTAATCATCGAACAACCAGGTTTGGCGGAGACCCGTGACCATTCCCGCTTCATTAAACAGAATTTCAATTGTCATATCCATCCAGACATGAGGGTGTGCGGAAGTGGGGCGTAAAGGCGTCAATAAAAATATACAGAACATCAATATGAACAAACGCATAAACAATTCCCTGTATGGGGCTGATCGATGCGTCAGATGACGCATTCCCCTCCCTAGATAGAGCAGCCGAGCTATTTCTACAATAGAGGGCTTCCAGATTGGGGGAATGCGTTATTGCCATGCGGGGTTGTAAATGTCTCCGAGTCGGCTAAAAAGTTAGGGAGTAGCCGACCATTGCGCCGATGCGATGGTTCTTTTCTCCTTCTTCCTCTTGGTATTTATAGCCTGCGCCCACCGAAATGCCGTTCATAAACCGATATTCCAGTGACGCCTGGAAGACTTCGCCATCCTGCGCTTCGTCTGCGTCATCAGGATTTTCATTGCTGACATAGGTATAGGTTGATCCAAGGACCCATTGCCGAAAGCCGAGTTCCGCACCGATCGTGTTATAGGTCCGGTCATGTGGAGTTTCACCATTCAGGTGATTTATATGAACGATCTCGCCTAGAATCCGGCCTTTTAGATCCGGGGTGAAAGCATGTTCATATTTACCGGAAGCAGTATACCGATACTCGCTCGTTTCATCCCCTTCGCCTGCGGCCTGGCGGGCGAAGCCGAGGCGGTAGGAAAAACCGTTCGAGGTATCGCTGTTCTGTGAGAAAAAGTCCGATCCGCCCAATGAAACCGCGAAAGATGAAAAATCTTCCGTATTGGAAACGCCGCCATCGCTCTTATGGGTGACGCCGCGCTCATAAAGGAGGGAGTTGCTGAGAAAAGTTGTATCGGCAAAGAAGGTGCTGACGTCGAGCCTGTGGGTGCCGAAATTATCCGTTTTCAGTCTGCCATATCCACCGACACCGATCTTCTCTCGCACCGTATATTCATCTACGATCTGATAGCCGTAAATACCAGGCATGACATGCTGATCAAAGCTGATAACAGGATCGAACTTACCGGCATAAGCGCCGAAATTTTCATCGTCATAATTGACAGTGAGGGCCCGCACGAAGAGAGGCGTATCCTCGAAATAGCGGTTGCTACCGTCCAGTGCTGCCCCTCCCCCGCCATGATCATGTCCGGCAGGCTCACCCTCAAGTTCGATGTTCGTGTTGACAGAAAATCCGTTTCCAAAACCGTATCCCATTTCAAGGTGTGAATGGGTGTAGGCCTCGTCTATTTCTTCATCCGCTTCTTCTGCTTTGTAGACATGATCATAGAGAATTTTGATGTCCAGATGCCCGTAAAATCCGTCTGTTCTGTGATCATGGCTGTGATCGTGATGATGCTCATGCTCATGCTCATGCTCATGCTCATGGTCATGGTCATGTTTATGATCATCGGCGTTGGCGGAGATGGCCGGAATCATAAAGACGGCCAGGTAAGGGAGTAGTGGGATAAGTCTCATGGTCGTTACTTTCTTAAATTGAAATGTTATAACATAACAATATTAAAAAGACGGAACTGTCAAGTAGCGATACAGGGAGATGAATATCCTGCAAAAATTCCTGATAAAAAGGGGAAGATAGAGATTCTACATTTTGACTCCATGCGCATTTTTGTATAAGAACAAAACAAGAACATATGAAGGAGGGTGCGATGAAGCATAGCGCATTAAGAGAACAGATTATTGCATTGGAATTGGGACGGAGTGAGCGGCAGGTCCTTCCGTTCGGCCTGCCTGATATTGATGAAGCTTTGCAGGGCGGCATTGATCTGGGGGCCATGCATGAAATCTCGGGACCGGCTGCCGTTCTTTTTACACAAGTAATTATCAGGCAAAAAGGGGAAGAGGTCGCCTGGCTATCCATGGAGAACCTGAATGAGGAATATTACCCGTATGGACTGCTGCAGTCCGAGACTGATCCGGCACGGTTTATTGTGGTCCGCTCGCAAAATTCCCGGGATTTACTGAAGGCCGCTTATGAGGTTCTGGCCTCGAACGCAGTGGGGTGTGTGCTGCTTGAGGTGCAGGAAGCGCTCACCCAAACGCAGATGAGAAAGCTGCAGATAGCCGTAAAAAATACCCGCACCCTGGGCCTTATACTGAATACGGATTACACAGGGTCTGCCGCCCCCGAAAGTAAAGGCCTGCTTGGTTCGGCGCTGACCCGCTGGTATGTGCAGGTTTTGCACTGGACATATGAAACGACACAAATCGAACTGTATTTAACGAAAAACCGGCACGGTTCCCCGTGTCACTGGATTGTGGAGATTGACCATGCAACGCATCATTTGCATTTGGTTCCCATTTCTGGAAAGCGAGCGATTGATCAGGCAGAATCCCGAACTGTCGCAGAAGCCCTTTGTCCTGATCACCCGTGAAGCAAACCGTGTATTTACCTCCGCTTTGAGCAAGAAAGCCATCAGTATGGGGTTTGTGCCGGAAATGAGCCTGACGGACATCCGCGCAGCTGTGCCTGATATCCTTTATTATGATTTGAATCCCGAACAGGATATCCGGTGCCTGCGGGGGTTGCTGCGCTGGGCCAGCCGGTTTACGCCCCGGGTCGCGCGGGAGGACGGCAATAACCTGTATCTTGATATTGCCGGTGCCAGTCATTTATTCGGTGGAGAAGATCGCCTTTTAAATGAAATTCAATCCCAGCTAAAAAGATTTGGATTTACGGTCCGCCTCGCGATTGCTGACAATCGGTCGGCGGCGTGGGGATTTGCCCATTACGGTAAGGGCAGGAGTAATATCACCGGTGAGGTCTTGCGTGATGCCTCGAAAGACCTGCCGGTTGAAGCTTTGGGTATGTCCTATGCCTCCACAAACCTTTGTCAACGGCTGGGGCTGAAACAGATAGGAAGCCTGCTTGATTTGCTCCGTGCATCGCTGACCAGCCGTATTGGATGGCGGGACCTTAATCGGATTGACCGGTTTTTTGGACGGGCAGCAGACGCGAAACAGTTTGCCCGCCATAGAGAGCGATTGATCGAGGAAAGGCAGTTTTTTGATCCGCTGGCCACAAACGCCGGAGTGGAGACCGCACTTGAGACATTGCTGGAGAAGTTATGCCGTCGCTTGCTGCCTTTGCAACAGGGGATTCGCAAAGCAAGTCTCCGGCTCGAGAGAGTGGATCATGAGATGCTGTCCTTCTCCGTTGAGATGATACAGCCGAGCGTTAACATCGACGCCCTGAAGCGGATGTTCTCCTATCATTTTGAGCAACTTGATGTTGGCTTCGGGATTGACTGCATGATCCTGGCGGCGGAGCAGACGGCACCCTTATCCTGTCATCAGCTGGGGTTGGAAGATTCAAAAAAGCATGGCCATGATGAAACGCTGAATAATCTAGTCAATGAACTTTCCAACATGTTCGGTAACCGGCATGTTCAGCATTTTTCTCCGGCTGACAGTCATCTTCCCGAGCGTGCCTTCAACCGACGAGCGGCCCTGTATGCCATTAGAGAGCAAAGCTGGACCAGGCCTCAGGTCAAGCGTCCCCTGCGTCTGCTTAAAAAGCCGGTATCTGTTTTAGTCCGTGACAAGGGGGATAAAAAGCCGCCGGAGACGGTTTATTGGGGCGGGAAGGAATGTCATCTGACAGCCTTGGCAGGCCCGGAGCGGATTGCGCCTGACTGGTGGCGGGAAGATCCCGAATGGCGGAGCGGGGAGCGGGATTACTGGTGGGCAAAAACCGGGTCCGGGGCAATAGTTTGGCTTTACGGCGTCTCCTGTGGACAAACAGATCAATGGTTTGTCCATGGGCTTGGAAGTTAAAATGATGCTTCGGTTTGCCGAACTGCATACGACAACAAATTTTACATTTCTGGAAGGCGCCTCGCATCCGGAGGATTATGTTCGCCGGGCAAAGGAATTGGGGTTGGAAGCCGTCGCCATTACGGATCGTAACTCGTTGGCCGGGGTCGTCCGGGCGTATGCAGAATCCCGAAAGATCGGTCAGCGCATCATCATTGGCTCGGAATTGGCTCTTTCCGACGGGCAGTGTCTGATTGCCTTGCCCACGGACCGGGATGCCTATGGCCGGCTATGCCGCCTGATCAGCCTTGGGCGGCGGCGGGCCGAAAAGGGGCAGTGCCTGATCCATAAGGAGGACGTGTTCGACTGGCGCGAAGGCATTATTTTCATTCTGCAGGCGCCGGAAATACTCGATTTTTCCTTTGAAGACAATCTTCGCTATTGGGCGATGAAACTGGGATCAAATCTGTATATGGCGGCGGAGAATTTGCTGCTGGGTCATGATAATATGCGTCTGGCGCAACTGCATGAGATTGCGAAGACCCATAACATCCCGATGGTTGCCAGCAACCATGCCCTGATGGATGTACCTGATAATCGCAAGGTGGCCGATATTCTCACCTGTATTCGGGAGCATTGCACGATCGAACAGGCCGGGACGCGCCTCCAAAAAAATGCGGAACGGCATCTCAAGGGCACGGATGAAATGCTGGAACTGTTCGCTGGGTATGAAGCCGCTGTCCGGGAAAGCCAGAAAATCAGCCGCCGGATCAACTTCTGCCTCAGTGAATTAAAATATGAATATCCGGATGAGGTATCAAACGGCCAGGATCCGCAAACGGAACTGGAACGGCTGGTTACCCGTCGTCTACCTGTCCGATATCCGCCGCATTTATTTCCGCTTGGCGTTCCGGAAAAAGTCACGAAACTTATCCAGCGGGAACTGACCGTTATCAAGGAGCTGAAATACGCCCCGTATTTCCTGACCATTTACGACATTGTCCAATTCGCGACAGAACAGAAAATCCTCTGTCAGGGGCGGGGGTCGGCCGCCAATTCAGTGGTTTGCTATATTCTCGGGATCACGTCTGTTTCGCCAGACAGGCTTGATATGGTCTTTGAGCGGTTCATTTCCGCCGCGCGTAATGAGCCACCGGATATCGATGTGGATTTCGAGCATGAACGCCGCGAAGAAGTTATCCAGTATATCTATGAGAAATATGGGAGACACCGCGCCGGTTTATCGGCAACCGTCATTTGCTATCGCGCCCGGTCCGCCATCCGCGAGGTGGGTAAGGCGCTGGGCCTGTCACAGGATTCCCTGTCTTCTATGACCGGCCTTATCTGGGGATGGTCGCGTTCGGATTCGGCAGCCAGCCGCGAGCAGATACGAGCGGCGGGTCTTAATCCGGATGATAAAAGGCTGGCGCTTTGTTCGGAGCTGGCGCAGAAAATTATGGGATACCCCCGCCACCTGTCCCAGCATGTGGGCGGGTTTGTAATCACCAAATCGCGGCTGGATGACATTGTTCCCGTGGAAAATGCGGCAATGGAAAATCGTACTGTCATCGAATGGGACAAGGATGACATTGATACGCTGGGAATTCTGAAAGTCGATGTGTTGGGCCTTGGCATGTTGTCCTGCATTCGCAAGGCTTTCGAACTTTTGCAAACTCATTATGGTGTTTCCCATACTCTGGCCTCGGTGCCGGGGGGAGACGATGCGGTTTATGACATGCTAAGCCGAGCCGACAGCATTGGCGTCTTTCAGGTGGAAAGCCGGGCGCAAATGTCCTTTCTTCCGCGGATGAAGCCACGCAATTTCTATGACTTGGTGATTGAAGTGGCAATTGTCCGCCCCGGGCCCATTCAGGGCGATATGGTCCATCCTTATATTCGTCGGAGAGATGGTCAGGAAAAAGCCACATATCCTTCGAAAGAACTGGAAGATGTTCTGAAAAAGACGCTTGGCGTGCCGCTCTTTCAGGAGCAGGCGATGCGTATTGCGATTGTCGGAGCGGGCTTCAGTCCCGACGAGGCCGATCAGCTACGCCGCGCCATGGCGACCTTTCGGAAGATGGGCACCATTAACTCCTTCCGCGATAAATTCATTCAGGGAATGGTTGGAAACGGGTATGAGATTGAGTTTGCAGAGCGATGCTTCAAACAGATTGAGGGGTTCGGGGAATATGGGTTCCCTGAAAGCCATGCGGCGTCCTTCGCCTTGCTTGTTTATGTGTCCGCCTGGCTGAAATGTCACTATCCCGATGTGTTTGCCTGCGCCCTTTTAAATTCCCAGCCCATGGGGTTCTATGCCGTCGCCCAGATTATCCGCGATGTCCGCGAGCACGGCATAGAGGTCAGGCCGCCGGATGTTAATTATTCGAACTGGGACAGTATTCTGGAACTTGGCGAAAACGGACTGGCGTTACGATTGGGATTGCGTCAGATCAAGGGATTGAATGAGGAAGACGCAGGCTGGATCGCCGCGGCGCGTCAGAACGGCTATGTGACGGTCCGTGATTTGTGGTTTCGCGCTGGCATAAGGCCTGCGGCCCTTAAACGACTCGCAAAGGCAGATGCGTTTGCCTCGCTTCAACTGTCGCGGCGGGGTGCAACCTGGCAGGCAAGCGGAATAAAAGGGGAAAGCCCGCTACCGCTTTTCGCTTACGCCAAAGAAGATGAACAGTCACTTGACCCAAGCGTCACATTGCCGCCAATGCATATCGGTGAAAATGTACTACAGGATTATCAATCTCTTCGCCTGAGCTTGCGGGACCATCCACTCAAACTGCTTCGACCGCGCTTTCCCGGTACCGTAAAGGCAAAAACCCTTCTCAATACTCCCCATAAGCACTCTTTAAGCGTTGCCGGCCTAGTTCTCGCCCGTCAGCGACCAGGAACAGCCAAGGGGGTCATTTTCATGACCCTGGAGGATGAGGAAGGAAGTATTAATGTTGTTGTCTGGCGGAAAATATTTGAACGCTATCGCCGCGAAGTGATGACCGGACGGCTGGTCGGAATATCGGGCGTTCTGGAGCGGAAAGGAATTGTGACGCATCTGATTGCAAAGCGTATTACTGATTTTTCCCATTATCTTGAAAAGCTTGATGATGAGGCCTTTTTGTCAGGAAGGTCAGAAGTTGGCATAGGGGATCAAGCGCATTCGCAAGGCACATCCCGTCAGAAGCCGATCAATCCGCAAAGGCATCCGCGTGATATGACAAAATCTCTGTTTCCCTCCCGGGACTTCCATTGATACGACATTAATACCCTCCAGATTTACAAAGCCGGCGAGTGAGTTTTTCTAAATGATGCCGTGTCGACTTTGTCTCCATGCAGAGCGTTTTCTATGAGGGCACGAAACAGGGCTTGCTGATGCTTGTCAAAAACGAGGAATTCCGGGTGCCACTGCACACCAACGAAAAACCGTTTATCGTTATGTTCCAGCGCTTGGACGAAATCACCCTGATCGCAGGCGGATATGGAGAGCCCCTTGCCAAGAATATCTACGGCCTGATGGTGCAGGCTATTCACACGCACTATATCCTGCCCAAGAATGTCGCGCATTTTGGTGTTCTGTTTCACAGATACAATTTTACGGGCCAGCACGGTGCGGATATTCGTCTTTTCACGAGGCATCTTGCGTATGTCGCTGAACAACGTGCCGCAGAAAAACACGTTCATCATCTGTGCGCCGCGGCAGATGCCTAAAACCGGCAGATCCGTGTCGATCACAAAACGCAACAGCTCCAGCTCCAGCACATCGCGTTCGGGATCAATACGAACATCTATGTTGATTTCGCCGCCATACAGATCAGCACCGATATCATCACCCCCGCCGATGATCAGGCCTTCCAGCCGCTCGGATGGAAACTCGCGTCCCGGAGACAGGAAGACGGCTTTTCCGCCTGCACGCCATACCGCCAGCCAGTCGAAAAACCGCATGATTTTACTTTTGTAGCGGGAGACCGTAATCCCGATTATGGGCTTGTGAGATTCTCGAGCCATCGGCCCACCTCCTTCAGCCGCTCCCCTATGGAACTCCTGGCGTTAGCGAGGTAGATGTCGGCTAACCGCCGGAGATTTTCCTTGTCCGCAGCCAGGGTTTCCACGGCAACCCAGCGGTTCCACTCCCGAACAACACTCCAGTCAGGATCGGAAAGGCACATGTTCGGCAGCCGATAATGAAAGGTCGGGCGTGCTTTTATACGCTCGTCATCCGTTAGGTCGGCCAAAATATCAGGAGCTAAATGTTTAAACAGCGGCAGCATGTCGAGTTCACGGTTCCGTGTCGGGTTCATCGCATAATAATCTTTAATCAAAGCCTCCAGATCTGGTGCATAATCAGGCGCCAGTATCTTAACCGCATAGTCTTGGGGAAACGGATCGATATGCGGAAGGATTTTCCGCATGAGGTCGATACGGATTTCATCGCGCAGCCAATCCGACAACAATATATAAGCACGCAGGACGTCCATTAGGTACTCAACCTCTTCGCTGGCGATTTCCGGGTTGAGATGAGCACCGAAACTATACACAAGGCTGTCGTCAGTACCCTTGGCGCCATGCGCTCGAAGGGCTTCGACCAGACTCTCGAGCTCACCCAGCTCATCCCAGGGAATGGGCGGTGTGACAATTTCTGTGGGAACGACACCTGCAATCGCTTTGCCGACCCAGTGCTGTCTTACATGTGAGTTCAAATTGCGGACGGCTTCTATATCCTCCTTGCTGACCGGCAGGGAGCTCTCTTCCAGTATATCTCCGATGTCCCTTTTCGGATGAACGAACTGCGTATCAAGTTCCACGCGAAATTCACCCCATTTTGTATCCGTGACGGATAGTACGAATGGCAACTCAATCGGCTTCACAGTGCCGTTGAAACACGCGGCCACCTGCTCTGCGGCCTGTTCTGAAGATAAGCCAGCAAACTCCAACTCTACCCCAACGCGGCGAATTTCTCCCGATATGGTATGAGCCCTAGGGGGATTGCGGATGCCTTGGCGTTTATCGTTCAAGGTTATTCTCCAAAAAAAAGATACCCTTTAACTTGTGCAAAATTTTCTCGACCCGGTCAGAAGTCTTACCATTGCGAGAGAAGCAGGAGACATGGTGCGCGAAAGTGAACTTTAAACCACAATATATAGATTGCATGGCCATACACCAAGTATGGGGCTTGTCTGAATGGAATCAAGCTGCTGCAATGTCAGCATTGCAGCCATTGATCATTTGCGGATTATGTCAGCCGGTATACCCGGCTTGCAGTATCATGGAACAGAGTCGCCTTTTCTGCTGCGCTATAATCGTCCGTCAGCCGTTTAAATGAATTCCATAGAATATTATAGCTGCAACTTACCTTGTCGACCGGAAAATTGGACTCAAACATGCAGCGGTCAGGTCCGAACTGTTCGATCGTATGATCATAGAACCGCCGGGTTGTCTCCATCAATTCCCTGCTGGAAGGTGCGCGTTTCATGTGATGCCAGCCGAAACCATTGATTTCCATATTGATACCTCCGAGCTTTGCCACGACATTCGGGCATTTTGCCAGTTCAGTTATAGATTTCTTCCAGGCCGGAAAATATTCATCTTGCTTTCCCTCGTAGGGCCCAATCCCCAAGGGGCCGCCAAAATGATTTAGAATTATCGTTGTATCCGGAAAACTGCGGGCGAGATCGGTCAGCTCCGGAATTTGCGGATGATAACACCATGCTTCAAAACTGAGGTTCCGGGAGGCCAGCTCCGCAAATCCTTTGCGGAAACTGGTATCCAGATAGATGCTTTTGATTGTCGTCGGGTGGGAGTTTGGCACGTCATCGCTCGGATCCCAACAGGCGCGATGGCGAATACCGCGAAATCGTCCGCCGCCGGCCGCGATATGGGCATCTAGTACCGGCCCGACTTTCTCGCCTGATGTAAGGTCTGCCGCGCCCACAATACCCGCGGCAACATGTGTATTTCCATATATCCGGGATGCACTAATTGCGGAAATGCCGTTGACGAATTCGGTTTCACCAACTGGCTTCATATCTTCTGGACCGGTGGCGCGATACATGGCCCCGCATTCTATAAAAACGGTGGAGACGATATTGTGCCCGCTCTTCACATCGACAAGGATTTCATCCAGAAGATACCGCTCTGTTATCCTGCCGGGTCGCAGGTCCCACAGGTGATGATGGGGATCGCAAATCGGCAACGCAGGATCCAGGATTTCTTCCTGGGTCGCATTTAACCAATCAATGTTAGTCGGGACATTGGTCATTTTTGTTCTTACTTTCCCAAAGCTCTTTAAGTTAATATCAAAAAAGGAACCGAGAGTCCTGTTATAAAATACCTGAACGATTTGATACTCATACCGGGAGCCGTCCATGGGTCCGACCTCAAACAGTTATATTTCACAGCGTATTAAGCTTCATTATGTGGACTGGGGAAATCCGGAGGCGCCGCCCCTTTTGCTTATACATGGGGGCCGGGACCATTGCAGGAACTGGGACTGGGTGGCGGAAGAATTGCGCCATGACTGGCATATCATAGCGCCGGACCTCCGAGGGCATGGAGACAGTGGATGGTCGACTGACGGCAACTATAGCATACAGAGCTATGTCTATGATATTGCGCAGCTTATCCATCAAAAAGAACTCAGTCCGGTGACAATCGTTTCTCATTCCATGGGGGGCAGTATATCGCTTCGCTATACTGGTCTCTATCCGGAGACTGTCAGGAAGATTGTCGCGATTGAGGGCCTTGGACCGTCTCCGAAGATGATCAAGGAGGCCCAGTCAACACCAACGGTCAAGCGCTGGCGGGACTGGATTGATCAGAAGCGTGCGGCAAGTGCCCGCACGCATCGCAGATATGAGACATTTGAGGATGCGCTCGCACGGATGAAATCCGAGAATAAACATTTATCGGATGAGCAGGCCCTGCATTTGACGATCCACGCTGTCAATCAGAATGAAGATGGCACGTTCAGCTGGAAGTTTGATAACTATATGCGTGTCTGGGCCCCCTTTGACATCGCCCAGGAGGAAACGCAAAAGCTGTGGAGTGAAATTACCTGCCCGACAATGCTGTGCTATGGCAATGACAGCTGGGCCTCGAACCCGGTCGAAGACGGACGCATAAAGTATTTCAAAAATGCGATCGTCAAGAATTACGAAAATGCCGGCCACTGGCTCCATCATGACCAGTTTGAACGCTTCGTTTCGGACATGAGGGAGTTTTTATAATGGTGTGAGAAGAGGCGAGCTCGACCGCCTGCTTCTTGTGATCCGGCGGCAAGTTTGTCGCGTATCTCTATCAAACCTTAAGGAAGGATGGAGACGTGAGAAAATTGCTTTCCGGAGGAGTGGTCGGGTTATCCATGCTGATGAGCCAAACGGTCAATGGTTCGGCAATGGACGGCTCTCGCTCCGTAAATCCAATGTCACTCTATGGCGACGAAATTGTTTTTGATGTTTATCGTGAGGGAACTCTGGTCGGCTTCCACACTGTCAAATTCAGCGAAAATGAAGGATATTTGAACGTTCGAAGTGTGTTTCAACTAGACATTAAATTCCTGTTTATAACTGCCTATAGCTACCTTTATGAATCGGACGCCCGCTGGCGGGATGATCAGTTGCAAAAGCTGGAGGCGCGGGTCGATGATAATGGAGACTTGTCCATCGTCAAAGCTGCTCAGGAGGGCGGCGGTATGAGGATCGAAAGTGTAAACGGACAGGCTGACTCTGAGGTTTCACTGTTTCCGACGAACCACTGGCATGCTGGCGTTCTGAACCAGACTCAAGTGTTGAATACTTTGACGGGGCGTATCAATGATGTGCAGATCGTTGACGGAGATCGCGAGACCGTCGATACCGAAAAAGGTCCCATACAGGCGACACGCTTCGCCTATACTGGGGATCTTGAAAATGAAGTCTGGTATGACGATAGAGGTCGATGGGTAAAAATGCGCTTCAAAGGCACTGACGGTTCGATCATTGATTACGTCTGCCGACGTTGTCAGGGTGCCGCTTCATAGGAGAGTGATCACACTCCAAACAACCCATTACTTAGTAAAAGCCAAGGTCACGGTACCGAGCTCAATTCCCCATTTGCTGACTTTCGCCCGGTTCAACATAACGCCCGAGGGCTGTAAATACATCCAGTCGTCAAAATGAACGCGGATGGTGCTGTCGTCTACCTTCAGATCCATGTAATATTGCCAGTTTAGGACATTTCCGTAACTTTCGCCTGTGGCAACGCCGATAATGTCATCAGCGCGTCCTTGATAAATATGATCATTGATTTTCTCGATGGTCCAGACACGGCTATCCCGCTCGCCGTCGCTATAGAAAAACTCCTCATTCAAAATCAGCGTCTTGCCATCCCAAACACCATTGATGTCGACAGTGAATTCGCGGCGGAGGTTCCCAAAACGGTCCTCGAAGATACCGGATGCCTGGGTCTGCCCATCAAAGAATTCTTCAAGTACAAACCTTGGTTTTGCATCTTTAAAATCGGTGGGTTTCATCTGCATGCATCCCGTGAGAGTTATCATCACTATCAGGGCCGTAAAAAGACGGGCTTTCATTGAGTCAACTCCTTCATGTTCCCGAGCTTAAACTGACGCTTCTTCAGTCGATGCTGGATGATGTCATGGCGTTTTCGGGTTAGTGGAAAACGCCAGACGACTGTGATGGCGGTTATTTTTATTACGACGGGAACCAGGGCGTAGATCACGGCGATTGCCCATTTTCCGGGTTCGGTCGGTGCGTCAGGATCAAATCCCAGAAGTTCAAGAGCCGGCAGCGCGAGACCAACGGAGAGGGCAAGGGCGAGTTTGGTGCTCATCCCCCATAGGGCGAACTGCATACCGGCACGCTCCTCTTTAAAGCGCCAGCGGTCATAGTCGAGCACATCGGCCTGCATGGCAGGAGGCAGGGTCAGGTCTGCGCCAAGCGCCATGCCGGTAATAAGACATACGATTGCAAAGGCTACAAAGGCACCGCTGGGCAAGACGGGCACACTGATGAAGGCAAGCGCGGCGGCAGCCATTGCCCAACACCAGGTCCGATGTTTTCCAAACTGTTTGCTGAGTTTCAGCCAGATCGGGATTGATGCGATGCCCGCGCCAAAATAGGCAAGAATGAACAGTGGCCGGATTTCCTCTCCCGCACCTAGTCCGAATTCCAGATAGATAAAGAAAAGTGCCGCTGGAATACCGTTCGCCAAGCCGTTCAGGAACCAGGCTCCCAACAACCGTAAAAATGGCCCGTTGGAAATCACCGACCTGAGATATGTCCGTGTCAGGGTCGGCTGCTCCTGACGTTCAATGGGCTGGTCTGGCACATACCACAGCAATAGAGGGATTACGACTGCGCCAAGTCCAATGGCGAGCCAGGCGATGGCGCCGATGGAATCTGAAGAAGCCCACCCCATATCGGCGGTTACCGCTGCGAGGGCGCCAGCGCCAAAAATCCCGATTAATGTCATTGCCTCCCGCCAGGAGGTCAGGCGCGTGCGATCATCATAATCGTCGGCCAACTCGGCGCCCCATGCCAGATAGGGAACCGATACCATGGTCCAGCCGGCATAAAGCACTATCGACCACATGAGCAGGTAGAGGCCCCCGACATCACCCGGTGGGTTAAGAATTTTGTACAGCCCGAAACCGGCAATAACAGCACCGATGGCAATCCAGGGTTTGCGTCTGGTCCCTCGAAATCCATATTGATCGCTCAAATAGCCGATTACCGGGTCACTGACCGTATCGAACAGGCGTGCCAACAGCAGAAACAGGCCCGTTGCCGCGAGACCAACGCCGAGTTCCACACCGTAAAGTGCAGGCAGATGGATATAGACCGGGATGGTTGGCAAGGCGACCACGAAGGCGGGAAGGGCATACAGGATCAATCGGCCGCGCGGGATGCCCTTCTTGGCGTTGGATGTCATGCTCTCTCGATCACGAACTGACCGACATCAATCGTCCCGTGATCGAACCCTGCCTTACAATAGCTGAGATAGTAGCGCCACATGCGATAGAAGCGGTCATCAAATCCAAGCGGAGAAATCCGCGGCCAGTTTTTACAGAATAATTGTTCCCAACGCCGCAAGGTTTCGGCGTAGGATTTTCCGAAAAAGAATGCGTCCGAAACCCGGAACCCGGATTGATTGGCAACAGATGCAAAGGCTTCCGGGCTTGGCAACATGCCACCCGGGAAGATATAGCGCTGGATAAAGTCCGGATTACGCCTGTAATTTTCGAAGGCTTTGGCGTCGATCGTAATGATCTGCAAGGCAGCCTGCCCGCCGGGTTTCAGGCAGTTATCGACGACATTAAAGAATGTTGGCCAGTATTTTTCTCCGACAGCCTCGAACATCTCAACAGACACTATCTTGTCGAAAGTCTCAACTATATCGCGGTAGTCTTGAATTCGAATGTCGACCATTTCCGACAATCCCTGTCGTGACATACGGTCCCTCGCAAATGCCGCCTGTTCTCTGGAGAGTGTCAGGCCGACAACGTGGCATCCAAATTCCCGAGCCGCGATTTCCGCGAAGCCACCCCAACCGCATCCAATTTCCAGAATCCGCTCGCCGGGTTTCAGAGCGAGTTTTTTAGCCAGCCGCAGATACTTTCGTCGCTGCGCTGGAACCATATCCTCGTTCATATCTTCAAAGAGCGCCGATGAATATGTCATCGTTTCGTCAAGCCATTGTTTATAAAAACCATTGCCGAGGTCGTAATGAGCAGCGATATTTCGCCGACTTCCTTTTTTAGAATTTTTTCGGAATGCATGGCGAAGGCGGCTGGCGAGCCGCATTGCCCAAGAAGGCCCAAGGGATGCCGATAAGGCATCCGCATTTTTTTGTCCAAACGTTAAAAGCGTCGTCAAATCCGGCGAATCCCAGTCCCCATCCATGTAACTCTCGGCGAAGGCAGTGTCGCCGCCCCATAGCGTTCGAGTAACGACCCGCATGTTATGAATATCGAGATGGGCATGCGGTCCCGGGATCGTGCCTTCGAAAGTACAGCGGTGGCCGCCCGGCATGTTCACAGTTATTGTTCCGCTACGAACGCTCTTTAGCCAGGACTGCAGCAAGCGCACTCTCAAATCAGCTTTGCCGTTAGAATAAGAAACAGCAGGAGATGCTGCGGCCGTTGTCGCGGAATTCTTCATATTAGATATTGCCTCGCGCTGTGAAATAACTGTTATTGTGATTTACGCGACACAGGCGTGTATGGATCACTTGTTATGCATGGGATAGCGAGGGACGCTGGAAAAGCAGATGAAATCTTGGGAGGATTTAGGTGAAATCTCAAAAACAGCACCAGTATAGAAATACTATACAGCAATATTATTATGGCTGCTCTACGGCGGATTTTGATCTGATGATGTCGACATTTGATCCGGACGTTGTACATTATTTTGTCGACCATAGTGCGGTTCGCGGGGCCGCGGCGCTCGCGAATTATTGGGTGAAAGTCGGACCCAAAACACAGGCATCATGGACACTGGACCATATCCTTGTTCAGGAGCCGGAAGCGGTGATCGAATGGAGTATGCCCTGGACGCCGCCTCAGGACCAAAAACGGCAGATGCTGCGCGGCACGGAGTGGTATCTATTCAAAGATGACAAAATTGCGGAAATCCGAAGTTACCATAATAACTACTATTTACATGACCCTAAGAACCGGGAGCTTTGGGATTTCCCATATGAGGAACGCGGATACCCTCGGCAAATCCTGAAGTAGCGCTCAACCTCAAGTGTTTGAAATATTACTCTGTCGCGGAAATTGAGGCGATGGAATGTGTCTCGCCCGCGCGGAGATCACCAGACATCACCTGCTTATATGCATGCCAGGTCGCATGACCTATAAGGGGGAGAGTCACGATCAGTCCGATACCGGCTGTGACAAGGCCTATTCCGGTAAATATTACGATTATCGCCGCCCAAAGGATCGTGGCATTCCGGTTGCGGACAACTGCATAGGCGCTGGTGATGAGGGACGACAGCAATACCGAGTTCCGGTCCATCATCATCGGCATGGAGAAAGCGCCGATAAAGAAAATACAGGTCGCGAAAACGGCACCGACAGCGGCAATGGATATCCCGAAATAGACACCCTCCATGCTGAGCGCCCGCATCAGAATGATGCCCCAGTCGGGCATGATGCCGGGGAAATTCAACGCAAATACCGTGAAGGAAATGCGAATCCAGACCTGAAAGACGAAGGCAAGCGCGACACCAAAGCCAAAAATTCCAAGTTTGTTGTAACGCGCGGCGGTAACCGCCGCCACAAGGGTCACTTTTTCACCTGCCGCGTAGCGACGACTGATTTCATAAAACCCGAGGCCAACAGCGGGGCCAACAAGCAGAAAGCCAGTCAGGCCCGGCAAAATCAGATATGGCCAGCCCAAGAAGTAGAAACCAAAGGACAAGATCATCCCACAGATAATGAATAAAGCGGCATAGCTGATACTGACGGTGGTGTTGGCTTTTAGGTCAGCCCATCCGGCAGCGAGCCATTTCCAGACATCTTCTGTGTGAACGTCTCGCACCAGAGCCATTTCCTTAACCAGGAAAACGTCTCTTTTCAGACCATCAGGCGATTGCTGGTTTTGCGGCTCCTCAAGGGTCGGCCCGCTTGCGACGGTTTTGCCTGTGGATGCGGCTTCTTCTTCGTTCATTATGCTTCCCTCCCAAAGCACATGCTTACCCGAAAAGTTTAAAAGTATTTCCGGTTTCAGTAAAGCCACCGGAATAAAGACAGAAGGGTAATCTAAGTCGCAGGGTGCTATATCGAACCATATATTTTCAGACCTTCAAGGCTTGCCAAACGGCGATTTATCATCATGATAGTCTCAAGGAGCATAAAAATAACAAATTACCGACTGTCAGGCTGCCAATCTTTTCATCACACAGTGTTATATTATTTTCAGCTTGGATTGTAGCCGCGCCGAAAGGCTTTTAAGCTCGATTGATGACAGTCTTCTTATCGTACAGACGAGGGAAATTGGGAGTTGATAAAAACAATGAACGAACTTTCACGTCAATCCATAGTCTGGGAACCAGATGCGGATATTATTGCGCAAAGTAATCTCACTGCCTTTATGGCGGAGCATAATATCCCCGATTATGAAACCTTGATGCAGCGCGCGGAAGAAGATTTGGAATGGTGGTGGGGTATCATCGCAGATCGCATAGAGTTTATGAAACCCTACGAAAAGATTCTGGATACATCGCGAGGGGTGGAGTTTCCTGACTGGTTTGTGGGAGGAACAACCAATATCGTCGAGAATTCGTTGGACCGTCATCGCGATACCGATATCTGGACGTCGCCTGCCATTCTCGGTGAATCCGAGGCCGGGGAGACCCGGATATGGACTTATGAGAAGTTGAGTGCGGAGGTGTCGAGGCTGGCGGCAGGCCTAAAGTCCCTCGGCGTTAAGCCTGGGGAGGTGGTCGCCATATATATGCCCAACGTTAATGAGGCCGTCGCTGGGTTTCTGGCAATCACCAAGATCGGTGCTGTCGCGATGCCGCTCTTTTCCGGCTTCGGGGTAGACGCAATCGTTGCCCGTCTGAAGGCTTCAGGTGCCGTTGCGGTCCTGACGGTAGATGGCACCACGCGCCGTGGCCAGACCGCGCCGATGAAGCAATTCGTCGACGCGGCGGTTCTTCAGGCCCCCGATATCAGACATATTATCTGTCTGATGAATGAGGGTCTTCAGGTGACCATGGGCGAAAAGGATGTCGACTGGGCGGGGCTGTGCAAGGACAAGCCGGACAATATGCCAAACCTTGAACTTCCGGCGGAAGCGCCTGCGCTGCTCGTCTTTACATCTGGCACGTCAGGCCTTCCCAAAGGAACGGTACATACCCATGGCGGCTTTGCGGCGAAGCTCTCGCTCGATCTCGGTCTTATGATGGATATGAAACCGAGCGACCGGATCATCTGGTTTTCGGATATGGGCTGGCTGGTGGGGCCGATTTTGGCCTTTGGCGCAACGTTAATCGGTGCCTCCTTCGTGCTGGCCGATGGGGCGCCGGATTATCCCAACTCTACGCGCATGTGGTCGTTGGTTGAAAAGCACCGCGCTACGTTTCTGGGCGTTGCGCCAACGCTTATTCGCGGCTTCATGCACGGTGCCGGATTAGGGGATAATGACATCTCCTCAATACGGATTTGCGTCTCAACCGGAGAGCCTTGGACGCCGGACGCCTGGTGGTGGACATTCAAGAATGCCTTGCAAAGCAAGGGGCCCATCATCAACTATACGGGAGGCACAGAAATCGGCGGCGGTATTCTGTCAGGCTCCGTCCTGCGCCCCATGAAATGCTGCGCCTTTTCCGGTCCGGTGCCGGGTATGGGCGCCGATATCGTTGATATGGATGGGAATCCGGTTGGTCCGAACAATGTTGGCGAACTGGTCCTGCGCAAGCCATCCATTGGCCTCAGCCGTAGTCTTTGGAATGATGATGAGCGGTTTCTTGATAGCTATTGGCGGGACATTCCCGGATGCTGGCGTCAGGGCGACTTGGCAATTCAGGACGACGAAGGTTTCTGGTTTGTACTGGGCCGATCAGACGACACGCTTAAAATCGCCGGAAAGCGAACCGGGCCCTCGGAAATTGAGGCCCTGCTGACGGAAACGGGCAAGGTATTGGAGGCAGCCGCGATCGGCATCCCTGATGAGATCAAGGGGGAGAGCGTTGCTTGCGTGGTGGTACTGAATAAGGACGTGGAACCCGGCGCAGCCATTGAAAAGGAACTTTCGGACGCCGTTATCGCGGGTCTCGGTTATCCGTACCGGCCGAAATTCATCCTGACGGTCGCGGCATTGCCAAAGACACGCAATATGAAGGTGATGCGCCGCCTTGTTCGAGCCGTCTGCCTGGGCAAACCGTTAGGGGATACTTCTTCGCTGGTTAATTCCGAAGCCTTGGAATCCGTATCGCAAGCCGCCGTTGAAAGCGGGCTTTTAACAAAGGCTGACGCAGATTCATAAGTATATTCGTATTTGAGGAGACTCTCCCAGTCCTCACGCCGTGGATAGTTCAGTTGCCAGTGAATTTCGGCGCGCGCTTTTCAGCGAATGCAGCCGCGCCTTCGGCAAAATCGTCGCTTTCCAATACGGCGCGGGTGTCGCGTAAGGCGAGCCCGGAGCGTTCTGACGGACCTTTGGCCAGCACCTCGCCAACAAACCGCTTGACCATTGAAAGCACCATCGGGGCGCTATCTCTTAATTCCACGGCGTAAGCCATTGCAGCGTCCATAACCTGGTCCTTTGGAACGACTTTATTGACTAGGCCGACATCATATGCGCGCGCGGCGCTCATCTCTGCGAGGCCATAAATAAACTCCATGGCAACTTTATGTGGAATGCGGGCAGCGAGCGATGTAATCAGTCCGCCGGACAGACCTACTTTAGCTTCCGGATAGGTGAATTTGGCTTCTTCGGACATAATGCAAAGGTCACAAAACTGAACCAGAACCACTGCGCCACCCACGCAAATACCGTTGACGGCGGCAATAACAGGTTTGTCGACTTCAACGCCAATGCCGGGAACAAATTTCCAGAGCTCTGGCGGATCCGAGAGGTTCGCGCCGACAGAAAAGGCTTTGTCACCACCGCCCGTTAGAATGGCCACTTTGTCGTCTGAGGCATTGAATCGATGCCAGGCGTCCTGGAGTGCATCAACCATGTCATGGGTAAGAATGTTTAAATTTTTTGAATCCGTGAGAGTGATGATGGCGATATTATCGCGGCTTTCATATGTTATGGTCGATGCGCTCATGGCTATTCTTCTTTCTGATGAGATTTTTTAGCGGCGGTTGGATTTATGGATTTTATACCCTCAAAGACGAGTATTCCCTTTTACTAGAATGCCAGCTTTGAAAAGCATTTATCTTGCTGATCATAAATTTAACAGGTTTGCGGCGTCGTTTCCGCCGACCTTACTTTAATATGTGGGGTCGGCGTTATAGTCAATGGAAGCCAACCCCTCCTGAGTGAAAACCAGATAGTTAAGCGTTATGCCGGTTTGGCATTTGGCGAGTTCCGCCAGGTCAGTAATGTTGAAGCACAGGCACAGATTGCAATCGCGCTTACCATCGGTAATGTCGTTCCATCAAAGAACGGGCCCATAATGACAATCATCAGGCCGCCTGCCAGCATCTGCAATGTCCCCCCGAGAGAGGAGGCTAGGCCTGCAATGTCACCATGATGATCAAGCGCGATTACCATTGTCGTCGGAATAACAAGACCGAGGCAGGCGTTGGCGAGAAACAAAAAGCCAATCGTTATAAAGAGAGAGCCAAATCCTAGTAAGGTGAGAGCCACCAATAATAATGAGAAAGTGGCAAACCCCAACACGGCCATGAATACGACCCGTTCCATCCCGTACCGTTCCCCGAGGCCGGCGGCAAGCTGTGACGTTGCAAAAAAGCCGATTGCGTTTACGGCGAATGCCAGGCTGAACTCCATGGCGGTCAAACCAAATTGACCAGTATAAATGAAGGAGGCATTAGCAACGAAAACGAAGAAACTCGCGAGCCCAAAGCCGCCAATGAACGTTACGCCCATGAACATAGGGTCCGTCAGCAAAACACGGCATCCACGGATCAGGTTTCGCATATTGACCGGTACTCTGTGACTCTTCTCCAGTGTTTCCGGCTGCATGAAGCCGGTGATCACCAAGCTAATGATCGCCGCCACGAAGAGTACCCAGAAGATCATCCGCCAATCACCAATGAGGATCAGCCAGCTTCCCGCCAAGGGCGCGAGCATGGGCGAGACGCTGATCACCAGCATGACCATCGCCATCAGACGGGTCGCCTGAGGACCGGTATACATGTCCCGGATGATGGCGCGGGGCACGACCATGACAACCGCACCGCCTATTCCCTGCACAAAGCGGGAGACGATCAGCCACTCGACAGATGGCGAGAGGGCACAACCGATCGTACCTATCGCGAAGATGGAAAGGCCAAGAAAAAGCGGCTGCTTTCGTCCGACTTGATCGGAATAGGGGCCATAAAACAGCTGTGCAATGCCGAAGGCAATAAAGTATACGGTCAGCGTCATCTGTGCCGATGAAACGCTGGTATTGAGACCCTTTTCAATCGCCGGGAAGGCGGGCAGATACATATCGACGGCGAACGGACCAATTGCCGCAAGCAGACCGAGTACTGCCGCTGTGTGAAGCATACTCATAATGATTTTCGTATTTATGTGAATAAGAAATGGCGCGGGAAGATATCCCTCTGACGTGACGAGGCTATTAAACATAACATGAAATATCAAGCGACAATCATGTGACAGTCGTGTGACCGGGGTCACACCCCATTTATTTTATGGATTGAGATAGGGGTTCCTTCGGATGCTTTTCCGTGCCAGTTCGACGAAGGCTCGGACCTTCGCAGAGGCAGTGCGGCCTTCGGGATGTACAATATGGATGGGAAGGGGCTCCGGTTCGAACTCAGAGAGCGCGGTTTGCAATCCGCCCGATCCCAGCTCCGGCCCGATCTGATAGGAAAGGACTTGTGTCAGACCCCAGCCGGATTTGGCGGCCGCAATCGCTGCAGAGTTAGAGTTTACCTGAAATCTCGGTTTGACCTTGACGATGATATTGTCCAAAAAACGCCAGCCGTCAGTATCGGAAATGGGGCTCGACGTGATTATACGATGACGAGCAAGGTCTGACGGCGCTTGCGGTACTCCATATTGCTCGAAATAGGAAGGGCAGGCACAAACAACCCGGCGCACTGACCCGACCCGAACCGCGATCAGGCTTGAATCGGCGAGCGGGCCAATGCGTATCGCAATATCAAACCCTTCCTCAACAATATTCGCAATCCGGTCCAGAAATGTCGCTTCGACGCTTGTATCTGGATACTGGTCGAGAAAGTCCGTGAGGAGCGGCAGGATGTAGTGCTGCCCGAACAGAACCGGGGCCGTTATACGCAGGCGCCCCTTGGGTTCGCGATGGGTGCCACGGATGGCATCTTTCGCGTCATGGTATTCGCCGGTGATGCGGCGCGCATCTTCAAGAAAGGTTCGACCCGGATCGGTCAGAGACACGGCACGTGTCGTGCGATGAAATAACAGGACACCGAGTTCTTCCTCGAGCTCTCCAAGGATGCGCGTGACGGATGGGGCGCTGAGGCCGAGGCTGCGTGCGGCACCCGAAAAACCACCGGAATCGGCGATGGCGATAAAGATTTCCATAGCTCTTAGCTGATCCATCGAAGTCTCGTCTATAATTTCATATTTTAAAATAATTAATTTTAAAAACCCATAATTGTTTCTTTATTAATAATAAACAATATCCGTAATCACACAAACATAACCTGTCATTCAATACCAAAAGAAAGGAAAGAAGATGTCCAAAATTCCAACTCCCGCTAAGATCGAGGATGCCCCGCAGGCGTCCCAGGAACTGCTTAAAGCCGTTCAAAAACAGCTTGGTAGTGTTCCGAACCTGTTCCGTATTGTATCAACCAGCCCAGCTGCACTCGGCGGATATCTCGGTCTCAATGGGGCGCTGGCCCAGGGCACGCTTGACTCGGCAACACGTGAACGGATTGCTCTCGCCGTGGCCGAATATAACGGATGCGACTATTGCCTTGCGGCTCATAGTTATCTTGGCGAGAAGATCGCAAAACTCTCGCAAACAGAAATTCTCGCAAACCGGAAGGGGATTTCAACGGATGCAAAGGCGGATGCTGCGGTCCGCTTCGCGGTAGAGGTCGTTAGGGCCCGTGGTCAGATTAATGCGAGTGCCTTCGCAAATGTCAAAGCTGCGGGCTACAGCGATGAGGAAATCGTGGAGATTATTGCGCATGTCGCCCTTAATACCCTAACCAACTACATCAATTCGGTTCTGGGTACGGAGATCGATTTTCCGGGAGCGGAACGTCTTGCCGCCTGATTATTGTATCACGAGGCTCAAGGATCGGCCTTGGGCCTCTCCCGAGATGGTAGATATCATGAAAGGAGCTGTCTGATGTCCAGTTTTATCTCCGATGTTGCCTTCACGCCGGCGGTGAAAACCATTCAGGCGCGCAAAGGGTCCCGTGAAACCTATGCCCGGGCGGAGAGAAAGGGCATGATGGAACGGGAAATTACTGATGATCTTGTGCAGTTCATCTCTCTCCAGAGATCCGTTTTTATGGCGAGCGTCTCAAGTGAGGGTGCGCCCTATATTCAGCATCGCGGCGGACCACCGGGCTTTATAAAAGTACTCGGCCCGACGACACTCGGTTTTGCGGATTTCAAAGGAAACAGACAGTATATTTCGCATGGAAATTATAGCGAAAACCCGAAAGCTCATCTGTTTCTTATCGATTATATGCATCGGCGGCGGGTCAAGATCTGGGGCGAAGTGAAAGTCATAGAAGATGATCCTGAACTGATGGGCCGGCTGATGCCGGAGAACTATAAAGGCCAGCCGGAGCAGGTGATGATATTTGAGGTTTCAGCCTGGGATATCAACTGCCCGCAACATATTCCGCAACGCATTGACGCGGAAGATGTGAAGCGCGCGCTGGATGAACGGGACAGCCGTATCGCCGAACTTGAAGCCAAAATCGAGAGGTTGAAGCACATAGACAGCTGAGGTCGATATCAATCACTGCTTCAACCTGATATCTTCATATAACTCCATTGTTTTTGAGCTCATCAATCCGGGTTTCGCTCAGTCCAAGAGACTCATAAACTTCATATGTGTCCTGGCCATGCCGGGGACCGGCACTGAAGACCGAACCTGGCATTTTAGCGTATTTAGGGGTGACGGCTTGCATAGCGACCGGGCCGAGTTCAGGGTCATCTACCGTGATAATGGCATCACGGGCCTTGAATTGCTCGGAATTGAAAATGTCCTCAATTGAGAATACCGGGCCACCCGCAACGCCACCTGCCTTCATTTCTTCTAGTGCTTCTTTCTGTGTTCGTTCAGAGAACCAGGCGGCAACGATCTTATCGAGTTCCTCCGAATGTGCCACCCTGTTGCTGTTTGTTGAGAATCTTGGGTCAGTGATCAGTTCAGGTCGTCCTATTTGGTGGGCGAAATTTTTAAAGATCGGCTGGGCTGAAGCGCTCAAGGATATCCATTTGCCATCTTTGGAGCGATAAATGTTGCTGGGCCCCGCATACTGGCTCCGATTGCCGGATCTCTCGCGGATTTTGCCCAGCTGGTCGTATTCGATTGGCAGAAACTCCAGCAGGCGAAACATGGATTCCACGAGGGATAAATCGATAATTTCACCGGGGGCGTCCGGGTTTTTCGCCTTATGCCAGCAGGCAATAATGATCCCGAGGGCACCAAAAATGCCAGTGGTCGCATCCGCAATGGGAAAGCCGATATGCATAGGCCCGCTTTCCGGGTAGCCGCAGAGATAAGTGAAGCCGGAAAAAGCTTCTGCAACGCGTGCAAAGCCGGGGTCTGTTGCGTTAGGACCTGTTTGTCCATATCCGGATACACGCAGAATAATAAGGCCCGGATGGCGCGCCTGAAGAATCTCCGGGGAGAGACCATATTTCTCCAATGTGCCGGGCCTGAAATTTTCTACCAGCACATCAAAATTACCAATGATGTCGAGAAGTAACTCTCGGCCCTGAGACTTGCGAATATCGAGTGTAATGCCCTTCTTATTCCGGTTCGTGACTTTCCACCAAAGTGGTTTGCCGTCCTTGTGCGGCGGCAGGTCGCGCAATGGGTCTTCCTGGTCCGGCAGCTCGACCTTGATGACATCGGCTCCGAAGTCGGCCAAAAGGCTTGACGCCATCGGGGCCGCCAACATGGTAGCAAGATCTAATATTTTTAGGCCGGAGAGGAGTTGTGGCTTTTCGTTCATTTTTTCTTACCTGTTAATAGAATCATATTCTTCGCCGACTAGCTTTGCTGCCTTCATTGCGGCGGCGGCACATTTATCCCGGTAGTTTTTGTTGTACCTGTTGCGGGGCATTGCAATGGCAATTGCTGCGATTACTTCGTCGTCTTTGTTGTATACGGGGGCGGCAACACCGGAGGCTTCTGCTGCCCATTCTCCTTGCGCTGTGCCCCATCCGTTTTCTTTGATATGCTCCAACCGGTCTAGAAGCACTTCTTTTGTCAGGCCATATTCCTTGGCAATCGAATCGGTCTCAATGAATGCGAAGAGTGACTCTCGTTCCCTCTCGGTCATACCTGAAACGAGGCAGGCGCCCGATCCGCTTAAATAAACACGATTGCGCCGTCCGACTTCCATGACATATCGAACGGGCTGCAGGCTGGCTTCAGTCGCAATAACAACGCGATCCCAGCCCTCCCGAACGAGAATGGTGGCCGTTTCACCCGTTTCCTCCCGCGCGACGCGCAGATGCTTCCTAGAGATTTCTGCAAGGCCATCCCGATTGAGCATTGCATCAACCAGTGCCAGGCAACCAAAGGAGAGGGAGTATCTGTCGTTCGTGGGGTCCTGAACGAGCAACCCTTCATACACCAGAGTTCTGGCGAGGCGAAATGTGGTGACCTTGTTGAGTTTAAGCTCTTCGGTCAACTCCTTAAGAGACATGTCCCTGCTGCCACCTCTAAAGGTTCTTAGGACAGCGACTGCACGGCTGACCGTTTGTAGATACTGCGTCGGATATGTCTTTGCCGCTTTCACAATGGTGTCTCCTGCATGTTAACTCGTCTTTCCTCAATGCGATCAGATAACCCTTGCATCCATTTTGCTTGATGGTTCTTGACGATGCTAACTATTTTACATTATAGTTTCAATATAAGATATTAAATTTCATATAATGAAATAATAGTAGCATTGATGCTTGATGTCGAGATAGTTTTTACGAAAAGCCGATGTTCGAGAACATTGGCTGTGGGGAAATATAGATTGGGGTAATAGAAGTATGGGGATGAATACTCTGGCGCGGCTTCCTATGGCGATTGCGGCAGTAGCGATAACTCTGATTGCTATCTATACAGCCGGATTCGGTGTTTTTGACGAAGCTTTTCTGCGCGGAGGTACAATTGCTCTGGGTATCCTCGTTGCTTTATTCGCGTCATTGTTTGGGAGTGACGACGAGCAAGTTAAGCGGTCCTTTTGGGGGCAGGCCACGGATGTTGCACTGATCTTTGCCATTGTGCTCTCTATATCGAACTTCTTCATTCTATATGAGGACCTGCAAACCGGACTTTTCGAGCTTTCCACATTCGATTTATTCAGCGGTTGGTTGGGCGTCGTGGTTATATTGGAAATGACACGGCGCCTGTTTGGCCTTCCGTTGTTTCTGGTTACGGCAGGGGCGCTATTCTATTGTATTTTTGGGGATTACCTGCCATGGATTTTCGAGCATGCGGGCTTTTCAGCGGAGCAGGCGCTTTCGGTTATCTGGTTCAGTTTTGACGGTATATTCGGTCGGGCAATCGCTGTTGTTACGAATTTCATTCTGATCTTCATTGTTTTCGGCGCCATTCTCGACGGTGTGGGGGCAGGACAAAGTGTATTGAAGTTGGTCTTCCGGCTCACCCGCCGTTTCAAGGGAGGTCCGGCATATGCGGCTGTCGTTTCAAGCGCTGTTTTTGGCACGCTATCAGGAAGTGTCGCCGCAAATGTTGTAGGAACGGGTGTTTTCACCATTCCGATGACGAAGAGCCGGGGATTCTCCGCTAGATTTGCAGGTGCAATTGAGGCCGCCGCTTCCTCCGGCGGACAAATAATGCCCCCGGTTATGGGGGCCGTCGCGTTCATCATGGCGGATGTAACGGGTATTCCATATCTCACCATTTGCCTCGCGGCACTTGTTCCAGCGCTATTCTTTTACAGCAGCCTGTTTTGCGCTGTCGGCCTTCAGGCGGCAAAACAAGACATTAAATTGGCGCCAGTTAAAGATGAAGACAGCATAACTGCATATGACTATCGTTTCGCCGGGGCTCTCGGAATTGCCTTGTCTGCTATCGTTTTTTTGTTGGTAACGGGTAGCAGCCCTGCCTTGGCAGGATTTGTTGCGGTAATTATTTCGCTTGCGTCCGGGTTTATTCTAAATCCGGAATTCCGGCGTGATCCGCTTCAGTTCTTAATAGTTCTTATCAAGGCTGGCCGAAGTTGCGCGACAATCATTGTTGCTGTAGCCGCCATCGGTGTGGTCATTGGTGCCATGAATATGACGGGCCTGGGTCTCAGGTTTGCAAGCCTAATTCTCGCGGCTTCGGAAAACAATGTTCTGCTTTCCCTGTTCTTTGTAATGGCCGGGTGCCTCATACTTGGAATGGGGATGCCGACAGTGCCGGCATATCTCATTATCGTTCTGGTCATGGGTTCGGCAATTGAGAGCATGGGTTTCTCGACACTGACCGTCCATCTTTTTGTTGTGTATTACGGGGTTCTTTCCTCTATTACCCCACCCGTCGCCCTGGCAGCATACGCAGCCGCTCCCATTAGCGGATCGAAACCGATGGAGACAGCTATTGAAGCCATACGAATTGCTCTTCCAGGATTCGTAATTCCCTTCTTTATTATCTTCAATCCGTCCATCACGTTGGTTGAGGGTTTTTCAGCTCTGACGTTCATATGGGTGAGCATACGGCTCACGACGGCTGTTTGGTTGATAACTACCAGCTTACTAGCCTTTGATGCGGGTGTACTTCCACTTTGGCAACGCATCCTGCGTTTCGCAACTGCTATTGCCTTGATTGCGCCAATCCCTGTTGTCGAGATTTTGAGCTTTATTACAGCCCTTTTCTGCATCGGGTATCAGCGCATTTTTAGGCAAAGACATGCGGCTACGAAAATAAATCTATAAATTGAAAGGAAAATGAAATGACTAAATTTCTGATATCGCCATCGATAGTAGCGTTCATCTGCGCCCTAACCACCTTTGCGTTTCCACAGATTGTGAGTGCAAAGGACTTTTATAGAATGGCAACACTGGGGCCGGGTACGACGCCATATATGGTATCAACAACCTTCGCAACCATCGTCAACAAGGAACTCAAGGATCAAGAGATTCAGGTGAATGCCACGGGTAAAGGAACTCAGCACGCAATTGAAGCCGCAAAAGGTCAACTGGATTTCTTTATTACAGCTAACATTGTTCAGCGCCTGATGTCATCCGGCAAGGCGATGTATAGTAAAATCTCGACTGCGCCTGAAATGTCTAAGAAGCTTAGGTCTCTTTTTATGTTTCCGGCAGGTACGTACCATTTCGTTGTCTATGAGAAATCCGGTATAAAGGAAATAAAGGATATAAAGGACAAGAAAGTATTCGTTGGGCCGAAGGGTTCCGCCATAAACAACGTAGTGCAAGCAATTATCAAAGGAAGTACCGGGTATGAGGCCGGCAAGGATTATGAAGCTGTTGAGACAAGTTTCGATGCTGGCGGTGCGGCATTTCAGGACCAGCGCGTCGATGTCTACGTCAATATCACAAATCCTCCGAGCCCGGTCATTTCGCAGGTTTCTCTAACAAATGAAATCCGCCTCCTTGATCTTGGGGATGTTTCAAGTAATCCGGAGCTGACAAAACTTTATGAAAACCGCCCTGGCCGTTTTATTGCGACAATAGCCGCCGATGCGTACGGTGAAAACCAGATGAATACGAGTGAAGTGCAAACGCTCGGAGCTTATATGGGCATGGCGACAAATGAAGATGTACCGGAAGAAGATGTATACAACATGCTCAAGATATTCTGGACTGGCCTGGACGAAATGAAATCCGAATCGCCTTGGCTTTCGGCAATTTCGTTGGACTCCGTGTTCGCCAGTGCCAATATGCCGTTACATCTGGGTGCCGTGAAATACTATCAGGAAGTTGGTCTTGAAATTCCGGCAGAGTTGCTTCCGGCGAACTGAGCTTAGGTATAGTAGGAAGTAAAGAACATGCCCACGCCCGATTTTACAAAGCTTGATAGTTTGCTTTCGGAATATGTCTCTTCGAAAAAGCTCTCGGGCGTGGTTTCCATTGTGACGAACGTGGATGAAATATTGTATTCCAAAATAGAGGGAGTTCAGGATCTGGCTTCCCGCGTTCCCATGACATGGGAGTCCATTTTCCGGATTTACTCCATGACGAAACCGGTCACCAGCGTAGCGGCCATGATGATGTGGGAAGCCGGAAAATTTGATCTTGATGATCCGGTTTCAGATTATTTGCCGGCCTTTAAAAACTCAACCGTTCTGGAGGAAGATGGAACTGTTCGTCCGGCAACAAGGCAGGTAACCATCCGCGATCTTCTCAGTCATACTGCAGGTATGACGCTTCCGGCATTTGCTGAGAACCATTTGGTTCCGATGTATCTGGATAATGATCTGGATGGCATGCGGAGTAGGGGGAGCCTGATTGAGGTGGTTGACAGGCTGGGACAATTGCCGCTGCTGTTCGATCCTGGCTCGCAATGGTCCTATAGTATGGCTACGGACGTTGTTGGTCGGCTGGTTGAGGTATGGAGCGGTTTGACGCTGAGTGAGTTTTTCCAAAGGCGGATTTTCAAGCCGCTCAAAATGAACGATACGGCGTTTACTCTGGCGGAAAAAGACAAGCATCGTATGACGACGAATTATTCGGTGGAGGGCGATAAGCTGAATAGCGTTATTGATGCGGGAGAGACAAGCAGCTATCTCACCCCTCCCGAATTTACATCCGGGTCGGGGGGACTACTTTCAACGGCCGGAGATTATCTCCAGTTTACTCGGATGTTATTGAATGGAGGCACCTTGAATAATACTCAGATCCTCCAGCCCGCTACTGTTGAATTAATGGCAAAAAACCATCTTGATGGCGATATGGCAGATATGGGTGCCGAAGGATTTAACGGGGCTTCCTGGCAGGGCATTGGATTTGGCCTGGGATTTAGTGCTGTTGTCGATCCAGAGAAAGCGGGCTATGGTCCCGAAGTCTCCGATTGGGGTTGGACCGGTGCTGCGGGTACCGTCTTCTTCGTCAATCCAGCGCTCAACATGGCGGCAATATTGTTGACCCAATATATGCCATCGCGCGCCTACCCTCTGCGACTGCAATTTCGCAAGGCGGTTTATGACTCGTTCTCGGTCCACTGACCGATGATTTAATGCTTATGAGTTTAACGGTTCTCAAAATTTAAATTTTTATTGGTAGATTTTCCGGTATGAGAATAATGCTTAAGAGTGTCGCAAGCTGGATGATTTAAAAATGTAAAATCGATTGCATGAACATTCAAACTTGTCAGCCCCTCCACTAAGCAAATTATAACAAAAAGCAACCGCCTTACTAAGCCATATAAAAACGAGCTGAGTGTTCAGACTGATACATTGGGCTTTAGAAAAATGGCGCCCAAGCTCGGAATTGAACCACCGACAGGCAGATCGCACATCGGCATGCTGTGTGAGTGCGGAATATGCGATTAAAGAAAGATGCAACCAGTAAGTAGCTAATGATGGCCAGCATCTATTCTAGTTTTCCAACTAAATCAGATGGTGTTCTTACTTTAGGGGGAACTGTTACAAAGAAACGCAGACTTGCCGCTATCTTAGCTGTGGATGTCGTCGATTATTCTCGTCTGATGGTTGAGGATCAATCTGGCACATTGGTCGTGCTTAGGCAATTGCCCGATATTCCAGTTTTTCTTATCGGGGCAAATCGGTTGGCTCGGAGTTTACTCACTAATACATACAGTTTTTGGCGATTGCTCATTATCTGTCAGGGGATTACGAGGTGGCTGTCTCGGTGTTTCGAGAACGTCTGCTATTGGCCAAGGATAAGGATATTGGCAGTGCTTGGCTTGTCTCGACGCTTGATCATTTGGGTAAAATAACCGAGGCACAAAAAGTATGGGCAGACTTTCGCCTGATCAATCTGGAGTTTCCGTTTGGAGCAAGACTGTTACATCTGGCGTTCACCGATCCTTCGTTTGCGGAAAAGGTCATGGCAGGCTTGGCAAAAGCCGGCCTGACTATCTAGACTAGGTGCGATCAAAGGTCTCTAAATGATCCTTTTTAAACTGGCGGGAGCCATATATGCTGTTGATAGTGAATCCCCGTTTCCGCCTGGAACTGTTCAACAATGGCTTTTCTATTAGACCATAAAATTCAGTAGGTTATATAATGAATGATGTAGTTGATTTGACGAACAAAGATAGTTTTAGGCACTGGACTCCCGTAACTATTCGTTTTTCGGATCAAGATCCTTTGCAGCACGTAAATAATATAGCATACGCGGCATATTTTGAGGCGGCACGAACCATGTTTTTAGGCGGATTATTAAATGCTAATGAGAACGTGGGAATAGATTTTATTCAAGCTCGTGTTTTGATTGATTTTGTGAAAGAAAAACACTACCCCAACATAGTTCATGTTGGTACAAGGGTTAGCAAACTAGGGACTAAATCGATAACGACAGGGTATGGATGTTTTGTCGGAGATGAATGTGTTGCTACATCAGAAAGCGTAAATGTGTTCTTCTCAACTGTGGAACGTAAATCTGTCACTATTCCCGATGCTGTTCGGGCGAATTTAGAAGCAGACCCTATGCAAGAACACAACAAAAGTGGATATAGTCGAAACCACTAACACTCCAAGTTCGGATTTCCTCGCATGTGTAACGCGCCGACCCGCTCATTCTTATGAAAAAGCCGTTGAACTGGTTAATCTATGACAACGTTGGCCTGGACGGATTGGTGCAGTAGCTCGATCTGTCCGAACCCGCTGAGAAAGGGAACTTCAGCTGCATCAAGCCCAACGCCAATCCTTGCTATCTCATTCGCTTCTGCCATGCCTGAAGTATCAACAAGATGCCAGCTTCCCGCCAAATAAATCTCTGCTACCGCATGAAAATCAGGCGGGACTACTCCTGGAGCATAGACGCTGGTAAAGCGTGCAGGAATGCCAGAGGCGCGCGAAAACGTGATCATTAGATGAGCAAAGTCGCGGCAGACGCCTTGACGCTGCACGAAGGTGTCGAAGGCAGTCGTTTGGTTATTGCTTGAGCCCGACACATATCGCATCTTTTTTATAATCCAGTCCCGCATTGCCGCAATGCGCGCGCCGCCCTCATATTCTCCGAACTCCGTGGCTGCAAAGGACTGAAATTCAACCGAGGGGCAATATCGCGACGGCATTAAATATCGGACCGTGTCACCGGGCAGAAGATGCAGTGGTACGGCGTCCATATTAGCAAGTTTGAGGGCCGGTCGATCAACAGAAACGCGCGCTGTATAGTGACATGTAAACTCATCATTCATGCGGAGCCAAATGCGATCGCCAATGCCCTCCTGAGCGGCGACCCGTGCGAAATGCTCATATGTTCCCAACTTAAGATTTGTGCTCAATAACTGTTGATCGGGAAGATCGGCAATCTCGATCTGCATCAAAATATCGGTTGGCTCTTTCAGGCGATAATGTAACTGAACATCAATATCCAACTGCATGGGGGTTTCCTAAAGAAATTCAGTACGATGGTTTCAGACGCTACAAACCGATACGAGAGCCGTGGAGCTTGCGAGTTGAAAATCATATCAACTGATTTATTGCCATATCATCGGATGATGTCGGCTTTTTATTCATGCCTAACGGTCAGTCAATGGCATTAAAGATATGGTGCAAATTTCAGTATAAATCATTTGGCTTCACATGTCTTGCATTGTTCTCAACGTGAAAAACTGTCGCTAGGGGCGGCAATGAACCACGGACAGACAGATATCGCGTCGGCACTTGCAAAAGTCTAACGCATGCTGGATTCAATCAATGTCATCGCGGCTCTTTTGGCATCCTGTGCTGGGTTCTCTGTATGTCCGAGATGCGCAGATACAATCGCCCCCTCTTTTAGCAGTAACAATTGCCGCGCAATTGCACTGGGGCCTGACAGGTTTGCCTTTTCCGCAATGGCTGTAAAATGCCTCTCCAGCATGCGTTTATGATCAGCAGACTGTTTATGAATAGGATGAGTGGGATCCTGATATTCCGATGATGCCTTGATAAACATGCATCCCTTGTAGCCTGGCTCATCAAACCATTCTTCCAGTGCATCAAACATAGCTATCAATTGATCTTTCGGATCTTTCGCCAACTCTTCAATACGACGATATAGCCAATTCCGAAAATACTCATCTCGCAACCTCAGCACGGCAAGGATCAGGTCCTCTTTCGTGCGAAAGTGCTTATACATTGACGTTTTTGAAATGCCCGTTTCCTTTACCAACATGTCCATACCGGTCGCATGGAAGCCGTGCTGATAAAAAATCTGTAATGCCTTCTGTACTAATTCATCTCGTTTTGTTGGTCGCATATTATCTCTATAATTGACTGATCAGTAAATATTATTTAGGTGTTTTAGGGTGTAATGTCAATAAGAAAACTCCAATTTTATGGCCTAAATTTCGCCATATAGAGTTATTTCCGTAAATACTTTAATATTATCCCTTGACAAAGTGAACAGATCTGTACATTTATAGTGTACCGATCGGTAAACAATAACACTACTTCAACGAGAGCCACGCTAAATCAAATGGAGATCATGATGAAAAGCCTGCTTAAATTCACCTTTGGAAAGCAAATTCGCGCCCGCTTCTTCTCACTCGCAACCGCGATTGTGCTGACACTGACTGTTATTGGTAACGCTGTTCAAGCTGATAACAGCGGTCTGCCGGATCCCGGCTTTGAGATTGTTAAGGGAAGAACAGCACTTGTTGTCACGGATCCGCAAAACGACTTCCTAAGCCCTGACGGTGTCACTTGGGGCGTTGTAGGAAAGAACGTCGAGACCAATGGTACGGTGGAAAATATCGACAAGTTATTTGCCGCAGCCAAAAAGGTGGAAATGCCAGTCTTCATTTCTCCCCACTATTACTATCCGCATGATCACGGTTGGAAGTTTGAAGGCGCACTGGAAACTTTGATGCATAAAATTGGCATGTTTGATCGCGAGGGCCCGCTTTCGACGGATAAGTTAGAAGGATCTGGCGCAGACTGGCTCGATCAATACAAAAAGTACATCAATGACGGCAAAACGGTGGTTACCAGCCCTCACAAGGTATATGGCCCTGAAACGAATGATCTTGTCTTGCAACTGCGTAAACAAGGAATCGACAAAGTTATTCTCGCTGGCATGTCCGCAAATCTGTGCACAGAATCTCATATGCGGGAACTTGTAGAGCAAGGCTTCGAGGTAATGGTCGTTCCTGATGCAACGGGCGCGGCGCAGGTGCCGGGCTATGACGGTTTTGCCGCCGCGGTGACGAACTTCCGCATGATTGCCAGCCATATTGCGGATACTGAGAAGACGGTCGCCGCGATCGAAGCTTCCGCAACGAAATAAGCAGAGCATTTACGTACATCTTGCCCTCGGGCGAAGCAGCCTCCGGCGATCCATCTCCCTTCCCCCAACCGGATCGTCGGAGGCAATCTTCAAGCACAAACATCAGGAATTGAACAATGTCACGTCCTCCCTATCCGCCATATACAGAAGATACTGCATCCCAAAAGGTGCGTGCTGCCGAAGACGGTTGGAACTCCCGAGACCCTGCGATGGTTGCGTTGGCCTATACAGAAGATAGCCAATGGAGAAACCGGTCGGAATTTCTCCAGGGGCGCGCTGAGATCAAGCGCTTCCTGACCCGTAAATGGGATCACGAACTTGATTACCGGCTAATCAAAGAACTTTGGGCCTTTACCGGCAATCGGATCTCCGTTCGCTTTGCCTATGAGTGGCACGATGCAGAAGGCAATTGGTTCCGGTCCTATGGAAATGAGAACTGGGAGTTCGATGCCGACGGGCTGATGCAGCGTCGTATCGCCGGCATCAATGATCTTCCTATTAAAGAATCCGAGCGAAAGTTCCGATGGCCGCTGGGACCACGACCCGATGATCATCCGGGCCTTTCCGCCCTCGGCCTTTGAAAAAGGAGGCAGCGTCCATGCATATCTGAGCTTTTTCTCCCAGCGCTGTGCAATGACCTTGTCTCCGAAATCCTAACAGTATTCGATCCGGCGGGCAGTTGTTCAGGGCATAGGCCGGGTCACCAAGTCGGTTAGGCGAGCGTCATGTTCGATGAAGACGATCGTCCTCCGAAACCGCCAGCGTCTGCTGGCTCACAAACCATACTCAACCTGTCCGGACGGGCAATAATTTAAGGAGAACTTTAAAATGAAAACCATAAACTCACTGATCACTGCCGCAGTATTTGTCGGAATATTTTCTGCCGCACAAACAGCATTCGCGGTGGATGAATATAACGTTTCGAAGGGCACAACGGTCGATGGGCACGGTGTCGCTTTTCGTGGAAATGACGTAGTCGCGATTGCCTCGGGCCTGGGCGTGATTCCAGGGCAAGCTCGTCACACATATGTTCATGATGGCGTTGCGTATTATTTTTCTTCTGAAGAAGCCATGGATGAGTTCGGCAAAGACCCGGAGAGATATATGCCGCTATATGGCGGGTATTGCGCCTATGGCGTTGCCTTTGGCAAGAAGCTTGATGGCAGTCCGCGCTTTGCGGATATCGTTGATGGAAAGCTCTATCTCTTCCTGAATGCCGATGTGTTCAAGGCATATGAAAAAGATAAAGCAGCCATACTTGCAAAGGCGGCCGCCAACTGGCCGGAAATGCACCACGTTTCAGTAGCGAAAGTTAATAAGTAAGGGAGAGTCCGCTCAGATTTCTTTAACAATGAGACGGCAGCACCAATAAAAGCGCTGTCAGTATCATTTCAATCTCGAAGGAGCAGGCGCGTGTAAAATATGCGCCTGCTTTATGTTCTGCATAGATTTCTGGCATGAGATAAATAATACGAAAAAGCAGTGTGCGCTGCTTTAAAGACATGCAGGAACAATTGGCCTTCAACAGAGGAGTAGAATCGAAAAATGGTGCCCAGGGGTGGCAACGAACCATCGATAGGCCGACAACATGTCGGCGTGCTGGATATTTTAGTCTAGCTAAAGATACGCAGTTATTTTTACTCGCCTTTGGCGCTCCTTACTTCGCTGACTAGTCTTGCGTTTTCAATTGCTATGACGCTTTGGTCCGCGAAGATACTGGCCAACCGAAGGCTCCTGTCGTCAAAGGGGCGCACTTGTTGGCGATAAATGGTAAAAGCACCGATCAGGCCGTCCTTTGATAACATCGGTATCGCTGTAAATGACCGGGCTCCTCCTAAGTTCGCAGTAGCATCTCGCAATGGATCACCGTGACGGTAAATTTCCTCTCCACGAACGTCACCTATATTGATAATATCTGCGGCGGAAACCATGCGTCCGAGGCCCGTGTTTGGGCTTACTTGAAACCAGTCGTGCTCAGCTAGCCACGTCTGAAATGCCAATGGGATTTCCTTGATATAAGTAGCCTTGAAGCCTCTTTTGGGATTGTAGGAGAAAAGTATGCCGAATTGTGCATCGCATAGCTCTAGCGTATATCCAAGTACGGCAGAAATGACTTCCTGAACATCTCCTCCAGCTCTGCTGATAATACTCAACACTTCGCTAACTGCCCGTTCTCTGCTGATGGCTTCCTCAAGA
This sequence comes from Sneathiella sp., assembly GCA_002706985.1. GTDB lineage: Bacteria > Pseudomonadota > Alphaproteobacteria > Sneathiellales > Sneathiellaceae > Sneathiella. The sequence continues at coordinate 64,664 of PAKP01000003.1, forward strand.
CCAAGAGCAAGTTCCGAGATCAACATGGCCTGTTCTTCAGAGGTCTTAGACTTCGTTTTCTCTCCCTCAAGCACTTTATGTAATTCAATCTTGGAAGATACGCGGAGCTTTCGGTAGATCGTGGTTAGATGCGTACGAACCGTCGACGGTGCAATGCCAAAATATTCGGCTATTTGTTGGTAATGTTCGCCTCGCGCACAGGCTGTCGCAATTTCCATTTCTCGCGGGCTTAACAAGGCTTAGTCCTCCAAAGCAGGCCATACTTCAAACAAAATCTGCGCAAACTGTCCGGGCAGCATAATGCAACTTGCGTAATCTCCCTACATCAAATGCTGTAGATAAAATACAGCATTTGGCCGATTTTCTGCAGCTTCATCTTTCCCTAGGCTCAAGAAAGAAAAACGGAAGATACTGTTTTGTGAAAACCGCAGTGGCAGGAGGATAGAATGACGATTGAAGATACAGCTCGGGATTTTTTCGAGGCATGTGAAACCGGTCAGGGTTGGGATAGTTGCAGGAATTATTGTCACGGTGGAGCGACCTTCTCCTGCCAGTCCGACGCTTTGGCGGATGTCAATACGCTTGAGGGCTATACAGAATGGATGAAGGGTCTTCTGGTTCCGGTTTCAGATGGTCATTATGAATTGGCAGCCTTCGCAAGTGATGATTACCGCGGTGTTGTCGTGGCATTTGCTGTCTTTCACGGGACACACAAAGGCGATGGAGGCCCGGTTCCTGCAACAGGTAAGGCCATTGTAGCCGACTATGTATATGCTATGGAATTCGATTCCTCAAAAATACGCCATATGACGAAAATATGGAATGATGGATATTCGTTGCAACAGCTTGGCTGGGCTTAAAGCTCCCATCTTTTCCCTAAATGGTGGAGATTGCATGTGATGGAAAAGCGAAGAATAGTTGTTATTCGGGATATTGTGTTCACAGATCCGTATGGCATATCCTGCACGCCCGTTACCCGAATTGCGGCGGCGGCTGTCATCAAAAACCCTTTTGCGGGCGGATACAAGGAAGATCTTGCTGAATTATTTGATATTGGTGCCGCGCTTGGCGAGAGTCTTATGGGCGAGTTGACGGCCATGTTACCGGGTCCACCGGTCAGTTACGGTAAGGCAGCTTTGGTTGGGACCAACGGCGATATGGAGCATGGTGGCGCGCTGATACATCCGAGACTCGGAAAGCCCATGCGTGCGGCCTTGGGTGGGGGAAAAGCGCTAATCCCGTCAAACGTCAAGATCGGCAGTATGGGCTCGAGCATCGATGTACCGCTCGGACATAAGGACGAGGCTTGGTCCTTTGCACATTTCGATACCTTTACAGTGACGGTTCCGGATGCCCCTCTCCCGGACGAGATTGTGATGTTCATAGCGATCGCCGATGGTGGGCGCATCAATCCGCGGGTCGGCGATAGCCCGATAACCGACTAAGGACTTTCCATGGCTGTTCGCTGGCGCATACTCTTGCTGCTTTTCTTCGCACGGGTCGGGCTCGGGTTGCAATTTCAAACGCTTGGATCCGTCAGCAACAACCTTATTGAGGTATTCGGGCTGGACTATACGGAGATAGGCACCTTGATCGGTTTGTTCATGCTGCCCGGTCTATTTCTTGCCATTCCTGCCGGTTTGTCCGGACGATACTTTTCCGATCGTGTCCTCGGAGGGGGCGGCCTGATTTTATTGGCCTTGGGCGGACTGCTGTCCGGGCTCGCGCAGGACAGCATGTTTGTCGGGTTGGGCCGATTGGTGAGCGGAGCGGGCTTTTTATTCTCGACTTTGTATTTTACGAAAATGACGGCGGATTGGTTCGCTGGCAAAGAGATTGCGACGGCAATGAGTATTCTCGTGATGAGTTGGCCCTTTGGTATTGCAATCGGCCAGATCGGGCATGAATGGCTGGCCGAGACCGTGGGTTGGCGCTGGGCGTTCCTGACTGCTTCCAGCTATTGCGCCATAGGTGGTCTTACCGTCCTCAGCTTGTACCGCCCGCCTGTGGAGGCCTCTGTAACGCGGCGAGATCAGCCCGCAATCGGGCTCAGCCGTCAGGAACTGGGCTTGACCTTGATTGCGGCGGCGGCCTGGGGCCTGTTCAATGCTGCTTATGTCATTTATCTCAGCTTTTCACCTCTTGTGCTTGAGGAGCGCGGCGTCGGAACTGTAGTAGCAGCAACGATTATTAGCGTGGGAAGCTGGGTCATGATTATTTCTGGTGCCGCATGCGGTCAACTTGCGGATCGCAGCGGCAGGCCGGGTATTGTGTTAACTATCTGTATGATTGGCGCTATGGCCGCCTTGCTTTTATTGGGGAGCGAAGGTAATGCACTCGTCTCCAGTCTTCTGTTTGGCTTGGTCGGTATGGCGCCCGCCGGAATAATAATGGCCCTCGCGGGGGAAGCCATGCGGCCAGATCGTCGCGCCTTCGGCATGGGGATTTTCTTCACCGGTTATTATGCGATTATGACGGTTGGCCCACCGATTGCTGGTTGGATCTACGACAGATCGGGAAATGTCTTTGATCCGATTATCTTGAGCATCGTACTCTTTGGGTCGGTTATTCTGGCAAACGGAATGTTTAGATTGATGAAGCGCCATGAAAAAATGGTTCGGGTGTGATGCCTTTGGAACAATGACGCCCAGGGTGGTAATGAACTACCGACAGAACGATAGAACGTCGAAATGCGGAGTGATAGAATTACTTGTGGCCGTAACAACGCACAGTCTGAAATGTGCCAGAAGCGGACAATGATCTAGCAAAGCACTTCGCCCCAATCCATCCGCTTGCATTGGCTATTTGCATTAACTTGATGATACATTACCGTAACTCGGCAATGATCGGACAGCATAATGGGGGAAGTGACTATGGCTGATAATAAAGGTTTCCAACTTGCTGATGGGGCAGCAGGGATATATGAAAATGTTCTGGTGCCACTTTGGTTTGGAAGATGGGCAGAAGCTCTTTTGGACCTGGTTGCAATACAATCCGGTGAATCGGTATTGTACGTCGCTTGCGGGACCGGTGTTACAACGCGCCTGGCAGATGCCGCAGCAGGAAAAAACGGAGATGTCACCGGTCTGGATATAAATGCCCCTATGCTAGCTGCTGCCCGCAACCTTGCAGGCAGTTCCAAGATCAAATGGGTTTAAAGCGATGTTTCAGACATTGAGTTGAAATCGAATTCCTTCAATGCAGTCATATCTCAGCATGGATACCATTACTTTCCTGACAAACCACGCGCGCTTGAGGAATTCCACCGAGTTCTCGCCCCCAACGGGCGTTTGGCATTTTCTATTTGGGATGGACATAGCGCATATACATCAGCCCTCTGCGCGGCGGTCGAAGAGTACATTTCGCCCGAAATCGCCAAAAAACAGCGTAGTCAACGGGAAACGCCCACTCCTCAGGAATTAGCTGTTGCTTTGACACGCGCCGGATATAGCGACGTTCATGTCTATACACAGACCCTAGATATTTGCGTACCACCCGCACGAAATTTTGTTCCTTTGCATCTTGGATCAATGCCAATTGCGGCAGCATTCAACGGACTTTCAGATTTGCAAAAGGAACGGCTTATCAGCGATGTCGAGAATGCATTGAGTGGATATGTGCAAGACAACCAGCTTGTCTACCCAGACTCAGTTAATGTCGCAATAGGGTATAAGTAACCTTGCCTATCTGACATGTGATGTTCGCCTGTGAACTTCCGCTTTGGGTCAATTGCGGACTTTCGCTGTGGTTTGCACAGAGATCTTCTTAGCAGGGCAAAGCCGACATTGACTCAGCAGGTCATCAGCTTCTTGATGCCGCCGATGAAGATCGCGTCATCCTGGCTCTTCCGCTTGTCCAACAGACGTGCCGCGTCCGCTCCCGCACGGAAGCGCAGGCGGCCCCCGCTTTCGTGAGCGGCATTCCAGATGACCTGGGCCACCGTTTCGGGCGCGGAGGGATTTGATGCCAGCTTGCCGAACAGGCGGCCCATGGCCTCGGCGGTTGGTGCATAGTCCGAAGGACTCTCGTCCATTGCGAAATCGAAGGAGCTACCGCCGAAGTTTGTCTTGATCATACCGGGTTCGACAATGCGCACCCGAATGCCAAGCGGTTCAAGCTCGTAGTGCAGCGCCTCCGACAGGCTTTCGACCGCGAACTTGGTACCATGGTACAGCGTGCCGAGGGGAAAGGTGATCTGGCCGCCGATGGACGAGATATTGATGATCGTGCCCGACCGATTCTGGCGCATATGTGGCAGAACGGCCTTGGTCACCTCCAGAAGGCCTATCACGTTGGTGTCGAACTGTCGCCGGATGCGGTCCATCGTGAACGCCTCAAGCGCGCCGTATGCTCCGTAACCTGCATTATTAAGAAGCACGTCGATCTTGCCGAAATGGTCGATGCCCGCTGCAACTGCAGCCGGGATCGACGCTGCATCCGTCACATCCAGCCGCGCCACAAGCACATTGTCCAGACCGGCAAGCGCAGCACTACCTCTGGCGGGGTCGCGCATCGTGGCGATTACGCTCCAACCGTTTGCCTGAAAGTGCCGGGCCGTCGCTTCCCCGATGCCAGAGGAGGCTCCTGTGATCAGTATAGTTTTCATGGCTGCCTCCTCATGCGTTCAGGTCGAGCATCTGTTCGATACCGAAGTTGGTCAGGATATTGCGGGTGACGTCGTGGAGCACGTCGTTGTATCGCTCGATCTCAGGGCCGACGCCGACATAGTCTACCACCGTCCGAAAGGGCTTTACCCCAAACGGCATGTCCAGGAGAGCGACAACCGCCTCTGCGATCCGCTCTGGCCGTTGTTCGGGCGTTGCCTTGAGTATCTCCGCTAGCCCGGCACTGGACATGGCGGGCACAGCAGCGAACTCGCCGTATTCGGCCTCGCGTGCTGCGTCGTTCGGGGTCACCATGCCATCAAAGAAAGCTGTCGGCATGGCCCCAGGTTCGATGACGCAGGACTCTATACCGAAAACCGAAAGCTCAGTGCGGTAGCATTCGACGATGGCTTCCAGCGCCCATTTCGATGCCGAATAGGTGCCGTAGAACGGGGTCGCGATGCGTCCGATCAGGCTGGAGGTGTAGAGCACGGTTCCCCGGCCTTGCGCCCGGAGATGCGGCAGCGCGGCCCGCATGACCCGTTGAACGCCCATAACATTCACGTCGAAAACCTGCGCCATGTTCTCTGGAGACATCAGTTCCTGGATGCCATAGGAGCCTATCCCGGCGTTATTGAACAAGATGTCGAACCCGCCGAGTTGCGAAATCGCATCTGCAACACCACGCTCGGTGCTGGTAGCGTCGGTCACGTCCATCTCGACAATCTTTGCGCCCGCGGCCTCCAGTTCGGCGACAGTCGTGGCATTCTTCCCGCTGCGACTGCGGACGCTTCCGGCAACTGCGTAGCCCCTTGCCAGGAGAGCCAGCGCTGTGGGCTTCCCAAAGCCACCGGCGATACCGGTAATTAGAACGTTTTTCATCTTTGTCACCCTTCATATTGTTGTAGAGATGATATTCAAGTCTAGCGTGGTAATCTTTCCTATTTGTCCAGCTTTCTTGCATGATCCTCCAGTTATCGTATTTTTCGATAAATTTGTTTACCGTCGTGTGCTAAAGTTTTGAAGCATAGCAAGGGAGAAGGTCATGACACCTGAAACACTTCTTAACCGCGTGTCGTCGATCCTCGATCAATCGGGATTGCGGCAGGGCGCGCTGTTTCATGAGGCCAGCGGGACGCATCTGATGCGCCACGAGTCCCTCACAAGCCAGAACGCAACCGTCTATCGGCCGCTGCTCTGCCTCATACTGCAAGGCGCCAAGGACGTCGGGACAAGTGCTAAGACATTGACCGTGCGTGCCGGGCAATCTCTGATCGTCAGTCACGCCTTACCGGTCCTCTCCCGGATTACTGAAGCAGCGCCCGAGACCCCATACATCGCGCTTGTCTTCCCCCTTGATCTTGGTCTGCTCCGCACGTTGGCACCCGATGTATTGCCTTGGTCAGACACCAGGCCTTCGGATCCATTTTCGATTCATCTGTGCGATACAGATGAAGAGGTCGAAGACGCTCTGCGGCGCTATTACGGCCAATGCGAAGTCGACTCAGCGCGCCGTCTGTTGGCCCCGATCACCGCCCGAGAAATCCACGCCCGATTGTTAATGGGCCCCCACGGCGAGACGCTTCATAGACTGCTTTGGCACGAAAGTACGGCCAGTCGCATTTTTCAGGCCACGCGGGACATACAAATCCACCTCGCCAAGACGATCATCGTCACGGAACTGGCCCGGAACGTCGGTATGAGCAGCTCGGCTTTTTTCGAACAATTCAAGGCTGTGACCGGGACGTCTCCGCTGCAATATCAGAAGGACCTGCGCCTTCTCCGTGCGCGAGAAGCCCTCCAAACCTCTAGTGCAAAAGTGTCGGAGATCGCATTCGGTGTCGGGTACGAAAGCTCGGCGCAGTTTTCGAGGGAGTATTCCCGAAAATTCGGTCGATCGCCGAGAAAGGACCGCGAACTCGTGCCAGTTGAGTGAACTATTTTGTCGTCCCAGCTTTGCTCAGTTTGCCATCGAAGGCACGTCATCCGATGTCAGCTTACTCTGTCTTGGCATGAAATGGGCGCACCTGCAACGAATGGCCGGAGTCCGCCCGTGGTTGCCGTTAGTGCAGTTTGCAGAATCTGGTGATTTGTGCACGAAGTTGCCATTGGCTGCGGACAGTTCAAAGGTCCGCTAAGGGTCAAAAGCAGACCATCTAATTTTCTAGGCAAGTCCGCTGCTATAAATGTGATGGCCAGTTTTTTGTACAACAAAAACAAGCGGGGCAGCATTCGGTTCGCCGTTCAATCTTGATGCCTTTGGAAAAATGGTGCCCATGGGCGGATTCGACCCAACGATAGGCAGATAGTGCGTCGGCATGCTTTTTGGCTGTGGTACTTGTGGCCTCAGTAATTAGGCACCGGACAAAAAAGAATGCCAATACAAGACATTAACCAGGCATCGGAACTGGATACTTAGTAAAAGAACTGGCGTTAAAATCGGGTCGTAACTAAACTCCAAAGTCGGTCTACATTTGGGTGATAATGTGTTATGGAAACTGAAACCCAGTACGTACGCAGTGGCGATACCCATATTGCCTATCAGGTCATCGGCAACGGTCCAATAGATATTGTTTATGTGCCTGGCTGGGTTTCTCATGTCGAGCTATGCTGGGATGATCCAGACTATGCGAGGTTTCTCAATAGACTTACTTCGTTTGCGCGGCTGATCATATTTGACAAACGCGGCACTGGACTTTCAGATCGAGTTTCAAATGATCAACTGCCGACCTTGGAAGTCCGAATGGATGACCTGAATGTTGTAATGAATGCCGTGGGCTCGAAAAAAGCTGCACTTTTCGGATTTTCTGAAGGTGGAAATTTGAGCGCTTTATTTGCGGCAACCTATCCTGAACGAACATCGGCACTGATAATGTTCGGATCTTTTGCGAAGCGGATTTGGAGTGAAGATTATCCCTGGGCGCCGATGCCCGAGCAACGCCAGAAAGACTATGACTTTGTTGAGCGCGAATGGGGTAACGAGATGGACCTTGAGCATTATGTTCCAAGCAAGGTCAATGATGCCGCCTTCGCTCGGAGGCTCGCGACTTATTTTCGTCGAGCTGCTAGCCCGGGGGCGGCAGTTACACTTTTAAAAATGAACACGCAGATTGACATAAGTAATGTTCTTCCCGCAATTCATGTTCCGACTTTGATACTCCATCGAACAGGTGATCGAGATGCCAATATTGAAGAAGGACGATGGATGGCGGAGCGAATACCCAGTGCAATTTTCAAGGAACTCCCTGGTGAGGATCATTTTCCCTGGGTAGGAGATCAGGAGACAATTTTAGGTGAGGTTCAGGAGTTTCTGACAGGTGCCCAACCTACCGGTGAGACGAGACCGGCACTCGCGACTATTATGTTCACGGATATTGTAGGATCTACGGAAATATTGCAAAAGCTGGGCGATGACGCATGGAGAATATTACTTGAAAAACATGACAGGATAAGTTTTGACAGTATTGAAAAAGCACGTGGACGGCTAGTCAACAAGACCGGTGATGGAGTAGTCGCAGCATTTGATGGACCGAGCAGGGCCATCTCTTGTGCCCGGGAAATTATCAAGCGCGCTGGCGAGCTTGGTTTGGAAATTCGCAGTGGATTACATACAGGCGAGTGTGAGATCCGTGGCAAGGAAACAATAGGGCTAGCCGTTCATCTGGCGGCACGGGTAGTGCCTTTGGCGGGAACCGGCGAGGTACTTGTTTCCCAGACTGTCAGAGATTTAGTCTCAGGTTCCCGGTTTGAGTTTGAGGATCGTGACCGTCATGTATTGAAAGGATTTCCTGAGAAGTGGCGGCTTTTCTCCGTGAGATAGATTCGGGTTGGCATCTTCATTCTATCTTAGAAACAAGCATATTAGTGTCATTCTTTGCTTGATCTCGATACTGCTGCAAAAGAATGGTGCCCAGGGGCGGATTCGAACCACCGACACGCGGATTTTCAGTCCGCTGCTCTACCAACTGAGCTACCTGGGCTTGTCGCGAAACACGCTATTCCGCGTGGGCGAGGAAGCAGGTTTATAAAAGAAATATTCCGGACTGTCCAGAGGTGTTAAGTTAAAAAACTTAAAAGCTGGCATCTCGGATCTTAGTGCGGCGTTTGTCGGCTAAGGGGCGATAACTTCGACGTTAATTCGTGTCCTCGTCATTAGCCGGAACGGTCTCCTCCCCTGGAATGACATAGGCTTCATTGAACCATTTCCCGAGGTCGACCTGCTTACAGCGTGCGGAGCAAAAGGGGCGGAATTCGACCACCGGAGGAGCCCCACATTGCGGACAGGGCTTGTTCGGGAGCTTATTGTCCATTTTTATTCCTAAAGTATCTGATATTCACTTTCAGAAAGGGCCTTGTCGATCGAAATGGAGATCGGTCTTGCCAATTCCCTTTCCAGCATAGCTTTTTGACCTTCAAGTCTCAACGCCAGTTCTGTTCCTGATCTAATATGAAGCGACGCACCGGGAGAAAAGCGTATAATGTCCCGCAACTCACGATAAAGGTCGGCCAATATTGTGATGTCATTGGGCACAGCACCTTCTGCATCGCATTGCGGGCAGCTTCTACTCATGATGTCGCTTAATTGTGGCCGGGTGCGCTTTCTCGTGATCTGCATCAATCCGATTTCGGTCATGCCGATCATGCGCGAAGGGACGGAATCCTGCTCGAGTTGGTTTTGCAAAAAAATGCTGAGTTCCGCGACGTCGCCTTTGCCGTTCATCTGGATGAAATCGATGATGATTGTACCGGTGTAGTTGCGCAGTTGGATTTGACGGCAGATTTCGGCCGCCGCCTCCAGATTAACGGAAAGAGCCGCCGACCTTATTCCATCCCGTTCAGTATGGGAAGCGGAGTTGACATCGATGATGACTGCCGCCTCTGTCGGTTCCAATGTAATATTTCCGCCGGACTTGAGCAGTACCCGTTTCTGTAATGCTTGGTCAATTGCTGCATTGGCGCCCATCGCCTCGAAGAGCGACTCCTGCCGCTCCCAGAGCTCTATTTCCGCTTCAATTCCCGGCAACTTATGGACCAGGTAAGATTTCGCCGCATTCAGCGCTGCGGCGTTGTTGACGATCACTTTGTTGTCGCCTGTAAACAAGGTTTGCAGGATACGGATGAGAGGGGATTCCGATCTGCCTACCGGTCGCGGCTTTTCCGATGTGCTTTTTGCCGCCATGATTTCTTCCCATTCTAGAATCAGGGATTTGATCTCTGAAAAGAGAAGAGAGTCGGCAGCTTTGTTCGCGCTGGTCCTTACTGTGATACCGGCATTTTCGGCAAATCCGCTTAGCAGTTTTTCGATTCTGCTCCTGCTGTTGGCGGTTTTTATATTTTTGGAGAGTGTTAATCCCTTGCCTAATGGCCTGTAAATGAGGTTTGGGCCATGCAGCGCAAATCGGGTACCGAGTTGCGGTCCTTTGTCCCTTTTTGCGTCCTTAATCACCTGCAGAAGGAGCCTTTCGCCTTCTGTTATGGTGCTGCTGAGACTTTTCGATTTTGTTTGCAGGTCATTTAGCTGCAGAAAGCCATCAGTCTTTTCACCGATATCGACAAAGGCGATATTCATATCTGGGAGAATTTTTGACACGCGGCCATGGTAAAATCGACCGACGCGGGACATATTCCCCGGGCGCTCTATCTGTAATTCTACGACAGTATCGTCATGCAGAAGGGCACCACGGGTTTCAAAAGGCCCCTCTTCGATCAGCAAGATTTTTCTCATTCGGCCGTGTCCGTCCAGAACGGAAAGCCGTTGCCGCGCAGTAGGTTGCTGACTTCAAAGAGAGGCAGGCCGACGACATTGCTGTATGAGCCCTGTATTAGACGGACGAATGCGGCGGCATATCCTTGAATGGCATACCCGCCTGCCTTGCCCTGCCATTCATCGTGCTTTAGGTAGCCACGAATTTCCGATTGGTCGAGGGGCTTGAAAACAACGGCTGTGCTGACCACACGAGATATAATTTCTGCGGTTGGTGTTACGAGGGTAATGCCGGTATGAACCTGATGCCGGCGACCGGAGAGCAGCTTGAGAAAAGCATATGCCTCATCCTCCGTGCCCGCCTTTCCAAGGGCTCGGCGCCCCACTGCGACGACGGTATCTGCTGACAGAAGGAACGCACCGGGATGCCGCGCTATCACGGCGCATGCTTTTTCGACCGCCAGGCGCTTCGCGAGATCGCGGGGGCGTTCATTCGATTTGGCGGCTTCGTCTATGTCCGCAGGGTCCACCTTTTCAGGGATTAGTCCAATCTGCTTCAGGAGGGCCAGACGTCGCGGTGAGGCAGAGGCAAGGATTAGAGTAGGGGGGTGAAGAGACGGTCCGGCGTTATCAGCACTATGTTCCACCCTGTCGGCGGCAGGCGTCCAAGGGTTTTTTCGATCACCCATAAGCAATTACCTACTTGTAGCGGAAGGTAATGCGGCCTTTTGTCAGGTCATAGGGGGTCATCTCGACGGTCACTTTGTCGCCCGCCAATACACGAATGCGATGCTTGCGCATTTTGCCGGCAGTATGCGCCAGCACTTCGTGATCATTTTCAAGAACAACACGGAACATTGCATTCGGCAGCAATTCCGTCACCGTTCCTTCAAACTCCAATAGTTCTTCTTTCGCCATAAAATCCTATTCCAATCGTTTCCGATGCTGCAAAATAAGGGGCAAGAATACTAAAAAGCAAGCTTTTCCTTTAATCTGATCAAAAGAAAACAGAAAAAGCAGCAGTATTGGTGAGTTTACTGTATGTCTACGCGCCGCTTTTACACGCGTGGTGCCGGGGCTGTCCTGAACCTGGCCTTGATTTTTTCATAGAGATCATCCCGAACATGGCGAAAGGCATTCAATCGCATTTCCCGATTACCCTCGGTAAGAGACGGGTCAATCGTATTCCAGAGCTCGGTTTCACATGCCGTTGTCCGGGTCAGTTCTTCGGCCTTGTTATGGGCTTCACGCGAGAGCGAGATAATCATGTCGAAAGAGCTGTCTTCCAGATCCTCGAAGTTCTTTGCCACATGATTGGATGCATCAAGTCCGATTTCATCCAGTACCTCAATCGCGAAGCCATCAACTGTCTTCGCGCGTACACCGACGCTATCCACATACACGGCATGACCATAGAGGCTTTTCATAATGTTCTCGGCCATTACGGAGCGGATACTGTTATGTGTGCAGGCAAAAAGCACACTGCCCGGGAGTTCATTGCTGTAAGGCAAATCGTTCATGCGTGGGACCGGTCCGTATAACTGATACGGGTGTCGCTGAATGGGCTTTTCGTCATTTTAACCCCGAATGTGAAGGATGCACATCAGGGTGAACAGGCGACGTGCTGTATCGAAATCAGTTTCCGCTTTGTCCTTGAGGCGCTCCTTCAGGAGCTCGGAGCCTTCGTTATGAAGGCCGCGCCGCCCCATATCAATGGCTTCGATTTTGGAAGGGGAGGCCGTCTTGATAGCATCAAAGTAGCTTTCGCAAACATGGAAATAGTCCTTGATGATACGGCGGAAGGAAATGACCGGTAGCGGAATTCGAACCAAGCCTGTGGCATCGTCCTCCGTCCGCACATCGAAGATAAGCCGGTTGTCCTCAATACTGAGGTGTAGGGAATAGGGTCCGCTGTCTTCGAACCCGTTCAAAATAAAGCTGTTTTGGTCAAGAATGTCGAAAATAGCCACCTTGCGTTCATGCTCGATATCCGCATTGCGCCGGACAACCGTCTTTTCATCGAGAGCTATTTTCGCGATATACTGATTGTCGGGCATATGGCTGTTTCTCCTTTCCCGTTTGCGTCAGTTCAGCCTGATGGAAACAGATAGGGCGTGGGCATCAAGGCCTTCGGACTCTGCAAGCGATATTGCCGCGGGACCGATCTGACGGAGACTGTCCGGGTCCAGCTTAATCAACGAAGTCCGCTTGACAAAATCAAGGGTCGAGAGGCCGGAAGAGAAGCGTGCAGTGCGTCCCGTCGGAAGTACATGATTAGGACCGGCGACATAATCACCAATCGCCTCGGGGCTGTAGCGTCCCATAAAAATTGCCCCGGCATGGCGGATTTTATCTGCAAAGCTGTCCGGATCGTCGACGCACAGCTCCAGATGTTCAGGGGCAACCCGATCAACCAACGCAGGCGCTTCGGAAAGATCTCGCACCAGAATGACGGCGCCATAGCCTTGCCAGCTCGCCCGGGCAATTTCCGCGCGGTCAAGGGTTTTGAGATGATTTTCGACGGCAGCTTCAACATTTTCGGCAAAGTTCGCGTCATCCGTAATCAGAATGCTCTGGGCGACGGGGTCATGCTCGGCCTGGCTCAGCAAATCAGCGGCAATCCAGGCGGCATCGTTCTTGTTATCGGCGACAACCAGTATCTCTGAGGGGCCGGCGATCATGTCAATTCCCACTGTCCCGAACACCTGTTTCTTGGCACTTGCGACATAGGCGTTGCCGGGGCCGACGATCTTGTCGACAGGGGCGATTGTCTGTGTGCCGAAGGCAAGTGCTCCGACGGCCTGCGCGCCACCGATCCGGTAAATTTCGTCAACACCGCAAAGGTCAGCCGCAGCCAGAACCATGGGATTGATCACGCCATCGGGTGTGGGGACAACCATTACCAGGCGAGAGGCGCCGGCAACCTTCGCCGGAATTGCGTTCATCAAGACGGAAGACGGATAAGTCGCCCTTCCCCCCGGCACATAAAGCCCGACATTTTCAATCGCTGTCCATCGGTAGCCAAGTTTTACGCCATCCGCGTCCTCATAAAAATGGTCCTTGGGTAGCTGTTGTCTGTGATAGGCCTCGATCCGTTTCGCGGCTACATTAAGTGCCGCCAGAGTTGCCTCGTCACATTCAGCAATAGCCTTTTCAATTTCCGCCTTTGTGATCCGAAGAGCGGCGGCATCTCCTATCTCCAGCCGATCAAACTTGCGAGTGTAGTCCAGCAAGGCGGTATCGCCATGATCGCGTACTTCTTTCAGGATTTCCGCGGCGACGGCGTCGACATTTTTGTCGTCATCCCGCTTTTGATTAAGCAGGGCGGTGAAGTCTATTTCGAAGCCGGGATCCGCAATATTGAGCTTAAGCGGCATTTACCACCTCCTGAAACTTCTCGATCCAGCCGTTTAATTCGACTGACCGGGTTTTGAGTGCCGCCCGGTTGATTATCAACCGCGATGTGATATCCAGAATTTTCTCCACTTCCACCAGCCCATTCGCTTCCAGCGTGGCTCCGGTCGAGACAAGATCGACAATCCGGCGGCACAGGCCGAGACCGGGTGCGAGTTCCATGGCGCCGGAAAGCTTGATGCATTCCGCCTGAATGCCTGCTGATGCGAAGAACTTGTGGGTAAGATTGGGATATTTTGTCGCGATGCGGATATGGCTCCAACGGCTGGGGTCACGGTCATCTTCCAGATCACGCGGCTGTGCAACGGCGATATGGCAATGGCCGATATCCAAATCTACGGGTGCATATATTTCGGGATAGTCGAATTCCAGCAACACGTCGTTTCCGGCGACGCCGAGCTGCGCCGCACCAAAGGCAACGAATGTTGCCACATCGAAGGAACGGACCCGTATAATAGAAATATTGGGATGGTTCGTACGAAATTGTAAAAGGCGGCTCGAAGGATCGTCAAAGGCCGGCTCGGGCTCAATNCCGACAGCCCGGATCAACGGCATGACTTCTTTTAAAATCCGGCCCTTTGGNAGGGCGATAACCAGCTCTTCANTCGATGGCACGCGANCGCTCCATTCTCATTCTTTATCCTGATCGGAAGGGGAGTTAGTCTCTTCATGTTGGGGTTTGCGCTCGGTTTGCCAAGCGTCTCCCGTATCGGTCAGGGTTAGATTAATACATTCCGCCTTTAAAAGCAGCGCTCCGCCACCTGCAAAGTTAAGCCGAATTTCAGCTTCAGAGTCGGTTGTGACATTTGCAGACATACTGAGTAACTCGAGAGCTTCTGTTGGTGTATTTTGAGAGATACCGTTTGCCTTAACAGCCATTACATCCCCGAAATGGAGTCCAGACCGAATTCGATACCAGCTATCGGTAGGGCTCTTATCGTCATTTATGGCTTCCCACATAAAGCGCGATCCCATTATGGTGAAGGCGCGCGACGATTTGTGAAAACTCATTTCCCCGGGGCTGGTGATCATTCCTTCAAGCGCTGCCGAGAGGATTTCGGCGTCCTCGACTTCAGCGGCATAAAGTTTTAGGCCCTTGGGCATTTTCCAGTCCTGCTCTCAATCAATGTTCAACTTGTGTGGATACGCTCGATATCCGCGCCGCAAGCGGCCAGCTTCTCTTCTAGACGTTCATATCCGCGATCCAGATGATATACACGATTGATAACGGTTTCTCCCTCTGCTGCCAAGCCTGCAAGCACAAGTGAGACGGATGCCCGCAGGTCCGTGGCCATAACCGGTGCGCCGACCAGATGATCAACGCCGCGAACCAGTGCCGAATGGCCATGTACGGTAATATTAGCGCCGAGACGGGCCAACTCCGGCACATGCATGAAGCGGTTCTCGAAAATTGTTTCAGTGATCATGCCCGCACCTTTGGCAATCGTCATAAGGGCCATGAACTGCGCCTGCATGTCCGTCGGATAACCGGGATAGGGGAGAGTCATGATATCCACGCCACGAATATCCCCGTTTTCCCTGGAAATAATAAACCCATTTTCGGTTTCAGTAACGCTGGCGCCCGCCTCTACAAGTGCTTCCAGTACAGAGCTTACCAGTTCGGCATTGGTATTCGACAGCTCAATTTTGCCGCCTGTAATCACGGCTGCAATAGCATATGTGCCGGTCTCGATCCGGTCCGGCATAACGCGATAGTTTGTTCCATGCAGCTTGTCGACTCCGTGAACGACCAGCCTATCGGAGCCATCTCCCTCAATTTGCGCGCCCATCTGCCGCAGTAACTGGACGAGGTCGGTAATTTCCGGCTCCTTTGCCGCATTTTCCAGTATCGTCGTCCCTTTAGCCAGGCTGGCTGCCATCAGCAGATTTTCTGTTGCCCCAACGGAAACTGTCTCGAAGCGGATTTCCGCGCCTTTGAGGCCGTGCGGCGCCTCTGCTTCCATATAGCCGCCCGCAATCGTAATTTTAGCGCCCATTTGCTCAAGACCGCTTATATGAAGGTTCATCGGCCGTGTGCCAATCGCGCATCCACCTGGCAAAGATACGCGGGCTTTGCCAATACGCGCGAGGAGGGGGCCCATGACGAGGGCACCAGCGCGCATTTTGCGGACAATGTCGTACGGGGCTTCGGTATTTGTGATATTGGCAGCTTGGATTGACAGGGATCGGCCATCGCTTCCACCGCCGTTTGCCGTCTCGCCATTCATCGCCGCTGTCGCGCCATGCTGGCATAGCAAAGTGATCAGGGTTGAAATATCGGCCACATGCGGCAGGTTGGAGAGAGTCAATGTGCCTTCAGTCAGCAGGCTGGCAACCATGAGCGGAAGAGCCGCATTCTTTGCGCCGCTGATCTCGATTTTCCCCTGAAGCGGTCTTCCGCCCCGTATCCTGATACTATCCATTTAAATTTACTCTGTTTTATTCAGTTGGCAATTTTGGGCAGGAATGTCAGCCTGTCTCAACCGATCATGATACCCTAAGCGAATGAACGGCTTTTATCCCATTTTTTGCAAGAAGGGAAAGCATTTAGCGCTTTCAGAGTCTAGGTAGGGTTACGCCTTCTTGTCCCATATATTTCCCTGCACGGTCCTTGTAAGATGTTTCACAGGGCTCATTCCCCTTCAAAAAGAGGAACTGGCAGGCGCCTTCATTTGCGTAGATTTTTGCTGGTAAGGGAGTCGTATTTGAAAATTCGAGAGTGACGTGTCCCTCCCATTCCGGCTCTAAAGGCGTGACATTCACAATGATGCCACAACGAGCATAGGTTGATTTGCCAAGGCATATCACGAGAACATCCCGGGGGATGCGAAAATACTCAACGGTGCGAGCCAGAACAAATGAGTTGGGCGGGATTACACAGACATCTGTTTTGCGATCGACGAAACTTGAACTGGAGAAAGCTTTCGGATCGACAGTCGCCGAATCGATATTGGTAAAAATCTTGAATTCGTCAGAGACCCGTGCGTCATACCCATAAGAGGACAGGCCATAAGAGATGATCCCTTCGCGCTTCTGGCTCTCTACAAAGGGCTCAATCATGCCTGTTTCCCGGGCCGATTGCCTGATCCATTTATCGGACAGAATGGACATGCGTTATTTCTCCGCTCAACTACTGAATTGGACGGGCATACTACAGTCTGTGCTTAATGGGGCCAAGGCTAAAACGGATTGACTAGTCGGTTATTTTGTCGCGGTTTTTGATAGCGTCGGGTGCAATTCCACCGCGACGGCGCTGTAATTCCTTGCGTTTGCGCAAATTGGCGCGGAGCTCTGCTGCCAGGCGCTCCGCTTTTTCTGCATTCAGTCTCTCTTTGTCCGTGCCTTTTTTATTCGCGTGATCCGCCATTGCCTCGGTTCCAAGTGAATGTCACTGCATCCTTAGACTTCTTCGGTGGCAATTGCAATGTCCCACGCTATCTGCCTGCATATAGGGTGTCTCTGCAAGGCATGTCCGAATTAGCTGAGCGCTGTGCCGTCATCACGGGAGACGGCAATAATGGCCGAACGTGGAACGGCTTCTCCTCCTTGCGGAAAATGGCTGTTACCTTTTTCTCCCGGATGCTGGATGCCGACGAAAACGGTGCTTCGATCCGGACTCCAGGTGATGCCTGTAATTTCGCATTCCTTGGGGCCAACCATAAACCTCTTGATCTCGCCGGTTACGGGGTCACCGATCAGCATCTGATTATTCCCCATGCCGGCGAAATCATCCTTATCGGAATAATTGCCATCCGTCTGAATCCAGAGGAAGCCGCTGTCATCGAAAGCGAGCCCGTCCGGAGAATTAAACATATTGCCCGTGTTAATATTGTCAGATCCGGCATAGTCGTCGTTATGAACTGAGGGATTGCCCGCAACTAAAAACAGGTCCCATGAGAATTCATCTGAGGTGTGATCCTGATTGGCTGGGCGCCAGCGGACAATTTGCCCATAGTGGTTTTCTGCGCGGGGGTTGGGCCCGCCGACAGGAGTCGGGTCTCCGCCTGCATTCGGCTTTTTACCGCGATTCTTGTTGTTGGTGAGCGCCAGGTATGCTTCTGCCCGGTTTGGATTCACGGCAACCCATTCAGGCCGATCCATGGTTGTGGCCCCGACGCTGGAGGCTGCCTGCCGGGTGAGAATGGAAATTTCAGCCTGGGACGCCATGCCGGTCGTTTCCGGCGTCAGGGCAATCCATTTGCCGCTGCCATCATCGTTGAATTTCGCAACATACAGCGTGCCGTTCTCCAGAAGATTGCGGTTGTTCTCGCCCTCATAGTATTTTTCAGAGCTGATGAAACGATAAAGAAATTCGCCGCGCTCATCATCGCCGAGATAAACCACCACATGACCGTTCTCTGCAACGACGAGTTCGGCGTTCTCATGCTTGAAGCGGCCAAGCGCCGTACGTTTTTTGGGTGTGGAATTAGGATCAAGCGGATCGATTTCCACTACATAACCGAAGCGGTTCGGCTCATTGGGGTTTTTGCTGATATCAAAGCGGTCATCGACGCTTGCCCAGGCGTATCCCCAGTCCTTATTGCCCACACCATAGCGGTTCAACTCCGATGACGGTTGATAGGCGTCATCACTGCTGGAGAAATATCCGTTGAAATTCTCTTCACATGTAAGATAAGTGCCCCAGGGAGTCTGGCCGTTGCCGCAATTATTCCATGTACCAAGGGCAAGGACGCCTGAAGGATCCGCAGTTGTTTTCATCATCGCATGACCGCGTGCCGGACCCGTAATTTCCATCGGGGAATTTGCTGTAATACGGCGGTTGTAAGGGCTATCCTTGACGATACTCCATTTGCCGTCTTGTTCAGTTATTTCGGCAACAGTTATGCCGTGCCCCGCCATGCCCTTACGGACGTCATCATCGGTTTCAGGTTTTTTGCTCTCCCGGTTGCCATAGATGATGCCCTGATTCACATACTCATTGTTGGAAACGAGGATCAAGGTGCCGTTTTCCTCGAAGAGAGACATGCCATCATTGTTGTCACCCACAGCAAGCGCCTGGCTCTCGGCAGTTCCGCGCGTCTCTGGATCGAAAGGGAGGCTGTTGGACCATAGAGGATCTCCCCACATGCTGACAACGTGCCACTGATAGCCGTCCGGTACGGTAATGGTATCGTGGCTGTTAGCCTCAACCTCTTCGAAATCTTTTGTCAGAAAACCGCATCCGGCAAGTCCCGAAAGGGAGGTCGTTCCCATAATAAATGCGGCAGCGCCGAACTTCGCGCTGCTGCCAAGAAAGTTCCTTCGCGACATCACCGTTGTTGAAATTGTCTGAAAATCGGTGGTCTTCGAGCGCGGATAATGTTCTTCGTCAAATTCGTCGAAGGAGAGTTCGTCATCTCGTGTTGCAGACATTTTCAACTCCTGGCATGTCTTTGGCTATTTTATCAGTGCCGATCAGGCAGATCCATGTCATAGACTTGTAAGGATGTCAGATTGCAGTTTTGTGTCAGGCGAGGCAGAAATTCAGATTTTATTAATAGTCTTGGAAACCTGAGAGAACAGCAATTGCAATGCACCCGATTTTCCAGAACAAAAAGGGGACAAAGTGCGCGGATTTTGCGCGCGCAATCTCGCCAGTTCATTCTATGTTCTGCCAAAACCTGCAAAATGAATAATCCCAACAAACTCTTTGACATGACATGAAATCCCTATATATTCCGCCGCGTCCGAACCTTACTCGCCGCCGTAGCTCAGGGGTAGAGCACTCCCTTGGTAAGGGAGAGGCCGGTGGTTCAAATCCACCCGGCGGCACCAGTCACTTACCTTTGTTCGGCAATTCCCCATGCTTGTAATGCTTTATTAAGGTAGAGTGTGTATTTATCGCTTGGTTATGGTTAAGAATTGTTTCGTTTAGTGAGTCTTTAAGAGTTTAAACCGTGCGATGCAAAGCCACGTGTCGGCGCAAAACTAAAGTACGATAAAATTTTGATATAGTTTCAAAGGTTTGTTATGGCGTCCAAGGAAAAGTTTTTATTTCTGGAACCTCTACGAGGTGTCTTTGCGCTCGTCGTCGTCGTTGTTCATGGCGATCATGTGGCCAACTCGTCCTATATATTGAATGACAATATAATGTTCAGTAACGGCACAATGCTCGTTGACCTTTTCTTTCAGCTAAGTGGTTTCGTCATCGCCTACAGCTATGCTGACAGAGTTCATAACCTTTCTTCTGCAGCGGCCTTCCAGTTCAACAGATTTTTGCGAATGTACCCGTTACATTTAGTTACATTTCTGGCGTTCGCGGTTGGCTTTCCATTGATGGAGTATTTCTTTGAATTAATAAGTGGTCGTGCGAATGGGTTCACCCCATTTCACGGTTTTGAAGTCTCAGCTTTCTTTAACAATATATTTTTGACTCAAGGAATACTAGAAGAGCACTTAAACTACAATTACCCAAGCTGGTCTGTTTCTGTAGAGTTTTTCACTTATCTAACGTTTGCCATTGCATTTACTTTGCTGCCCACAAAAACATTAAGGATATATGTCAGTGTTTTGATTGTCATCATATCGGGCTTGGCTTTGCATTTGACGGACAGTCGATACCCCGAAACAGGAATGGCGCTGTTTCGTTGCACGTATTCGTTTTTTATCGGCGTTCTTTTGTTTTATGTATACAGTAGCTTTACTGTCAGAGTGGCTCCGATATTTGTATATATTAGCTTCATAGTAATGTTTGCTGTATGGTATTTTGGGCATTATTTTTCAAGTTTGGTAACGCCATTTACCTACTCTTTTATTTTCTTGTCCTTATTATGGTCCGAAATGACCGGGCTGAAAAAATTCCTGTGTCACCCGAAACTGGTGTTCTTGGGAACGGTGAGTTACGGCATATATATGATACATGCGGCTGTTTGGTATATAATGGGCCGGATATTGATGAAGTTTTTTGATTACCAAATGATTTGGGATACGAAAAACGGAAACCCGCATATCGATACTGATCCGACTTTGGCCACGATATTATTGGTGGTCGGGACGTGCATAACGATATTCTTAGCTCATTTGAGTTACAAATACTTGGAAATGCCGTTTAACAGGAAAGCAATTAAAATGTCTTCTGTTCCCAAGAAAACCAGAGGGTTGGGGGAATACCCGTTGGTCTATAAGAAGTCAGACAGCAATACGTAAGGGTTGGTTTTCTCCGTTGTGGATTATCTTGCTGTAGCATCTTTCGGATGATCCTGTTAAAAAATATGTCCACTCGGGCAAGCATCGCCAATAAGTATTGAGGCAGCTTCCCAGAACGGCACTATTCTCTAACCGGGGCAGTAAACGGTTTGCGTAAAACGCTCATTATTCTCCTGATACTATGCGGCTTGGGTCTCATTGGCTGGGTCGGATATGATTATTCAACGAGCGGGGAAGAGGTCGCCCGGTTTGAACTGGCAGGGGACGCGGGGAGCTCGGGTCTTGTGCGGCTTGATCCGTCCATGAACCCGATGCGGGCGATCCTGTCGGTTAGTTATGACATAGAGCTATTGGCAGGAAGCGCTGCGGCATTCGATTATTCCATTATATTAACGGGGCCGGGTGGGACGGCAGTCTTCGAAGCAGAAGGCCAGCAACGCGATAAGCGGGAAGACAACACACCGGAATATACATCGAAAACATCGGAGCAGGTCATAAAGACATTTAGTGTGTCTGTGCCCGGGCAGTATTTGATTGACTGGCAAATTTCGCCGAAAGACGCGAAGATAAAGAGCCAGACCATATTCCTTCGGCGTAATGTAGAGCCTTTAAGAGTTCCGTTCCTGATTGCAGGTGCGGTGAGTTTCGGGCTGGGATTTTTGTTGCTGGTCTGGCGGCGAAAGAAGCCAACCTTTAGTTAGATTAGGGGAACAAAAATGGCAGACGAGAAACCCGGCTATCGACTTTTGACGGGAGAAGACACTCATGATTTTTGTGTGCGCGTGAGTAACGCCCTGGCGGATGGATATGTCCTTTATGGCTCTCCCGCCGCAACCTTTGATCCAAATACCAATCGTGTTCTGGTCGCTCAGGCGGTCGTCCGTCCTGAATTTGCGAAGTCGGATTAGAGACCTTATTGGGTGAGTTATAAGATGGCAGACGTAAAGTTAATTATCGGAAATAAAAGATACTCTTCGTGGAGTTTGCGCGGATGGCTCGCCATGAAACTCTCCGGGATGACATTCGAAGAAGTTGTCGTGCCGCTTTACCGGGCGGACTCCCATACGGCTCTCAAGGCGGCGAATCCTGATGCCCCACCGAAAGTGCCCTCCTTGAAAGTTGGCGAGAATGCCATTTGGGATACGTTGGCCATATGTGAATATCTGGCGGAACAATGTCCGACCGCCAACTTATGGCCGGAAGATGTTTTTGCCCGGGCCAGAGCGCGATCGGTAGTTGCCGAAATGCATTCCAGCTTTATGGCGCTGCGGGAGCATGTGCCAATGGATTTTTCCAAGCGGCTACCATATGCAGGCCTGCCGGACGAGGTGGAGGCAGATATAGCACGTATCTGCGAAGTATGGCGTGAATGCCGCTCACTTTATTCAGAACAGGGGCCCTATCTTTTTGGAAAAATATCTCTCGCAGATGTTTTTTATGCGCCCGTTTTGGTGCGCTTTTATAGTCGGTCCGTTCCTCTGGATGAAACCTGCCAGGCCTATTTCGACACACTCTGGGCATTGCCTGAGTTTATCAAATGGCGTCAGACGGCGGAAAAGGAAGAATGGTTTATAACGAGCTACGATCCGGACTAGAGTGGTTCAGGTCGGCGTCAAAACCTTGATTGAATACTTCAGGCCAGGAACGGATTGCGGATCGAAACTTCGCCAAGGCCGGTCCAAATGCTTCGCAATGGTGGAGGTCACCAAAAGATTGGCATCAAGGGTTTTGGTCAGGTCCTGAATTCGGCTGGCCATGTTGACGGCCGGGCCGATGACGGAGAAATCGAGCCGTTCACGTGCGCCGATATTACCGAACATGACGTCGCCATGGTGAATACCGATACCGAATTTGAGCTGCGCGGCCTCCGATGGCAGGACAGCAAGGGCATCTGCACCATTCTGAGCCGCAGTGAGGGCCCTGTTTGCAGCGTCGGCAATCGCCGCCTCGTTTGGGGTGGGAAATATCGCCAGAAATCCGTCTCCCATGAATTTCAGCACTTCGCCGCCTTCGGCCATAACGGCCTCCGACATTGATTCAAAAAACTGATTGAGCAGCGCTAGATAGTCGGCCATTGCCATCTCGTCCGCGAGGCTGCTGGAGCCACGAAGGTCGCATATCCAGATGACGGCCTGGATGATATCGCCATCTCCCCGCTGTGTTTTCCCTTCCATCACCTGATGGGCGGCAAGCGGTCCCAAATAGGCGCTTAGGACGTCCTGAAGGGTCTGCTCACGCTTGAAGACCCGCGCGGCGATATCAAAGAGAGAAAGGAGATGTTTAAGGGCCGCTATATCTCTCTCTTCAAATCCGCCTTCCTTGTCGGTAAGCCAGGAGGACATTACGCCGTCATGACTTTTGATCGCCGCCTCTCGCGAGCCGAACGGCGTTAGAAAGGCGATATAATCTGTCCCACCAATCTGCTCAAAATCGGAAAAGATCGGAAATTTCTTTACATTCTCAGCTTGCGCCATGTCGCATCTGTATTCCAGAATGACATTCTCAAGCATGTAATACAGAGGACTTTGCACCCAGTTTGGATCGTCTGTGAGCGACCTTGGGCGGGAGTTGCTGGTCAATTCCTCGCCTTCGCGGTTCCAGGTATGATCGGTATGATCAATAAAGGGATGCATCTGCCGCATCGTGACATGGGATCGTATGAGCGGGAAAAGAGTCTGGTCGATTCGCCTACTGAACTCCGTAAATATTTTGGTCAGGGAGACATTGCCAAGAGTCTTCCTTATCAGCCATTTTTCAATGGCATCGACCGCGTCTTCAAAATCTGCATTCCCGCTGGGTATTCTGGCGATCGTCGGGTTTAACACGGCAGAAATAATCCTTTTCCTGTTTCTCTTTAAGTGGGCAATGCCCGGAGAAATACAAGAGAATGCACCCCAAAACGCATCAGGCGGATATTGCTAGAGTCTGCTATGCCGGTACGTCCGGGTTCATACTATAAGTGCCGACGTAGGACCCGCTCGCCAGAATATGCCCTTCCATCGCAGCCAGAGCTTCCGGACCGCCGAATGATCCGGTGAGGCCCAGTGTCTCAACATCGAGGGCATAGACTGTAAAATGATAGTGATGGACAATGCTGTCATTCCAGGGTGGGCAGGGGCCATCATATCCCCCATATTCTCCCGCCATATCCGGGTCGTCCGCGAACCAGTCCGTATAGTTGTTAAGGCCCGTCCGGCCATATGCGCGTTTTGCCGGCGCCTTGCCTTTTGCGGTTATCCCGTCCGTGACCTCACCTTCTGCAAGACTGGAGTATTCAAGCGGGATATCCACCTGTACCCAATGGTAAAAGTCAACACGCGGCAGGCTTGCGGGAACCGTTTTACCTTCCTGGTTCACATCCTCGCCGGATGAGGGGACGTCGGGGTCATGGCAAATGATTGCAAAAGATTTTGTACCCTGCGGCGCATCCGACCAGCTTATCGCAGGGCTCCGATTATCGCTAAGGGCGACATGTCCTTCTGCTGCAGGCACGCCAAATGCAAACTTTCCAGGGATCGGATCGCCATTTTCCCATCCATCGATTTTCACTTTCAACGCAGCTGTCATTTTATGCCATCCCTTTTTTCATTATGTCGAGCAGTCGGGATTTTAACAAAGCAGCGCTGTGACGTAAATGTCTTAGGGGCGAAAAGAAAATGAGACGGGTCCCTTCAACTGATCGAGTTGCGGCTGTATCCAGCTCACCCATTGGCAGAGGGCCGGGCGGGTTTCCCGCGGATCAATGATGTCGTGGACACTGAAGCTTTCTGCGCGGGGGAAGGGAGATTGCTGTGCCGCCAGTTTTTCTTCCAGTTCCGCTCGAAGCTTTTCAGGATCGTCCGCCTCTTCGATCTGACGGCGATAGGCGACGGCGACGCCTCCTTCAACCGGAAGCGGCCCCATCTCGGCGCTTGGCCAGGCAAGAACGTAACCATTTTCACTAAAATGCGCTGCGGCGGCCACTCCGAACGCTTTTTTGATGATGATGGTTGCCCATGGTACGACCGACATAACGGCAGCGGCAACGGCAGAAGCGCCATATTTGATCGTCCCGTCTTTTTCTGAGTCGGGGCCGATCATAAAGCCTGGTTCGTCCGTAAAATTGACAATCGGGATATGAAAAGTGTCGCATAGTTCAATGAACCGTCGGACTTTCTGTGCCGCATCCGCACCCATTGCACCCGCATAATAGTATGAGTCATTAGCAATCACCCCAACGGTCTGTCCGTTGAGCCGGGCAAATCCAGTCACAAGCCCCGGGCCGTAATGTTTTCCCATCTCAAAAAAACTGTCCCGGTCAACCACCAGTGCGATCAGATTGCGTGTCTTGAAAGGGAGCCTGCGGTTTTTCGGAACGATGCTCAGCAACTCCTCTTCCATTCGATCGATGGGATCATCCGTAGCCTGAACAGACGCCAGCTCCCAGACATTGCCGGGAAGATAGCTCAGGAAGCGCCGGATCTGAGCAAAAGCATCTTCTTCGTCCTTGGCGATATTGGCGGCAACGGCATTTCGACTATGGATGCTGGCGCCTCCAAGTTCTTCCTTCGTCATTTTGATGTTGAGGGCTCTTTCAACGAGCGCGGGGCCTGCGATCAACAGCTGTGCGGTCTCTCGCGTCATGACTGAGAAATGGGAGGCGGCAAAACGTGCTGCCGGGAATCCTGCAACAGGGCCGAGAGCGGTAGAGGCGACCGGGACCTCACCCAGCAGTTTTGAGATCGAGAGAAATCTGGGTTTCTCATAGGCAGGACTTCCCACGGTGCCTGAGCCTTTCCCTTTGGCGACACTGCCGCCGCCGCCCTCAAGCATTCGGATGAGCGGAACGCGGTATTGCGAGGCAAGTTCCTCTGCGAAAACACTCTTGCGCAGACCGGCCGCATTAGGAGAGCCGCCTTTCAGGGTGAAATCCTCCCCGCCGACAGCAACGCGCTTTCCGTTGATCAGACCCAGGCCAGTAACATAATTTGCGGGGGTAAACGCCGTTATATTGCCAGCGTCATCACGTTCGGCAGAACCGGCGATGCGGCCCTGTTCCTGAAAGCTTTGCTGGTCAAGGAGGGTGTCGATACGTTCGCGAACGGTCAGGCGGCCTTTCGCATGGTGGGATTTGATAGCTTCATTCCCGCCCTGAGCTTTTGCGGCAAGGCGCATTTTTTTTATTTCTTCGGCTTCTTTTTCCCAGCTCATTCAATCCGTCCCTTGCCAAACACTGTTTTTAGCAAAGTATAACCGCTGTCGGATTTAGGTGATAGAGCGGGAGAGGCAAAAGTTTGACGGCTTCGGTTGTCGCGGTCAATATTGCCGATGGGCAGCTAGGGGGTTGAAGGCATGGGTGCGCTGCTCGGATCCTGTGGCTTCATACCTTCCATGATCTGCTTGTTGACGGTAATCAACGGTGCAACGGAAGCTTCACCTTTCATGGCATTCAGACTATAGCGGCTGACCCAGAATGCGATGGAAAGAAGCCGACCTCTCAGGTCGTCAGGGAGCCCATTCTCCTCTGAAAGAAGATCCATTTGCAAGGTTAGCCAGAGTCGCCGGTTGTTGGCGACAGCCTTGATTCTTGCCATTGTGTTATCTTCTTTGTCAGCTTCTTCCATAGCACGAGTGAATATTGCGAAAGCCCGGTATTCGGTTTGTCTTGGGTTTTCGGTATTCTGATTGGCCTTTTGATAAGCAGCTACAGACATAAAATCTTCTCTTCAGTTCTCGATAGTATTTCTTACTATTGACTAATATCCTTACGATACTGTTACCAATTACTGAAAAAGCTGAAGGATAGACTGCGGACGCGAGTTGGCAATTGACAGAGACTGAATACCAAGCTGTTCCTTTGTCTGCAATGCCTGCAATTCCGCGCTGGCTTCGGCAAGGTTGGCGTCAACAAGGATACCGAGACCTTCTTTCAGCTTGTCCGTCAGAAGCTGGGTAAATTCAGCTTGGCTGTCGAGCCGGTTTGCGGCTGTGCCCAGAGTAGTAATGACGTTACCGACAACAGCTTCGGCGCCATCAACAGCGGCAAGAGCAGCGGCAGGGTTTGTCAGGTCAAGCCCAACAAGACCCAATGTGGCTAAGCGCAAATCTTGCGCGGCAATTGTCTGCGTCACACCGCCAAGGCCTGTCAAAACATCAAGGTCAGCGCTGACACCGTCAATCAGGTTGACGCCATTGAAGACACTTGAGCCGACAACGGATGTAATCTGGGCAAGAAGCGCGTCAACTTCTTCCTGAAGCACAGCGACGTCAAGGCCGTCGTTGAACGCCTGGGTTACCTTCTGATTGATGTCGATTAGGATATTTGAAATCTGCAAGGCGCCAGCATTGGCCATGCTGACAGTTGCCTGACCAAATGTCAGACCTTCTTCGATCGCGTCAAGTGCCCCGATGTCGCCACGCATTGTCTGCGCGATTGTAAAAGATGCCGGGTTATCTTTAGGCTCAGCGACCTTGAGGCCGGTTTCGACTTGACGCTGTGTCTGCGCAAGGCTTGTCTGAGTAAGAGACAATGTCCGCAGAGCCGCCATTGCCGTTGCATTGGTGTTAATAGAAAAAGTCATCTTCATCTCCTGTAGAAACTT
>PAKP01000004.1 GCA_002706985.1 Sneathiella sp.
GCATTGTAAATTGCCGCTCCCAAAACCCAGATCCCGAACAGAGCCATAACGAGGCCCTTGAAAAGAGCCGCTTTGGCGCGAACCCGCAAAGCCATACTAAAGACAAAGAGGCTTATTCCGTAATTACCAGCATCCCCCAGAAAATCGAGTGCGTCGGCCTGCAAAGAAACGGAACCCGAGGCTAACCCGGCAACAACTTCAATCAGAAACATCCCGCCGTTGACAAACAAGGCAACCCAGAGGATCAACCGATATCGGCCGGTTAGAGCTGCACTTTGATTATCAAAGTTATTTCCGCCGCAACAATTCGCGCTCATCTCTTCAAAAATCCTCTCATATCACAGATAGACTAACATTCAGAAGGTCTGTCCGGTCAAGAGTTATGTAGAGTAGATAATGCCGCATTGCGCTTGCGCAATCTCAGATAATCGCCATACTTGCCGAAACTTACTGAGAAGAGATCTCCTGAATGACTTCCTCCCCCATACCCGAGGGCTTCCGCCCTTTTGAATCACGCGGCCTTTTCACAGAAAAAATTGGCCCCCTTTACACAAAAGCCGATGGTGACAACACGATTTTCGGCTTCCTTGCGGATGAGAGCCATACCAACAGCAACGGTGTTGTCCATGGCGGCATGATGCTCAGTTTACTCGATGAAGCAATGGGTCAGATAGTCTGGCATGCCCTTGATAAAAAGCGCTGCGCCACAATCACACTCAACAGCGACTTCGTCGCCTCGGCCAAGCCGGGAGACTGGATAGAGGCCCATGCGAAAATAAACAAGAAAGGACTTGCCGTCGTGTTTGTTCGTGGTGAATTGTTGGTGGCTGGCCAGCGCATTATGTCGGCGGACGGTATCTGGAAGATTATCGGAAAATAATTGATTATGACAACGCACTTCACTTACGCGGAGATCAAAGCGGCGCAGCAGCGAATTTCTCCGTATATTCGCCGGACGCCGCAGTTTGAACTTGCGCTCGACACCGGTCTTCAGATCTCCGCCAAGCTGGAAAATCTGCAGCTTTCCGGCTCCTTCAAGATACGCGGTGCCTTGAACACAGTCCTCAGCCTTTCAGAGGCAGAGTTAAAACGTGGTCTCGTCACGGCGTCAGGGGGTAATCATGGTATGGGCGTTGCGACGGCGGGAGCGCTAACGCGAACCCCGACAACGATATACCTGCCGGAAAACACGCCACAATCGAAAATCGACAAACTTCGGAAGGTTGCGACGGAAGTGGTCGTTCAGGGTGCCGTCTGGGATGACGCAAATGCTCTTGCACTGGCTGCGGCTGAAAAAGGCCGCTGCTATATTCATCCCTTTGCCGATGTCCGTGTGCTCGCAGGCCAGGGAACGCTCGGGATGGAAATCCTTCAGGACGCATCGGATCTGGATGTTCTTCTGGTCGCCATTGGCGGCGGCGGCCTGATTTCAGGCGTTGCAACCGCCGTGAAAACGCTGAAGCCGGATATCAAGGTGATCGGTGTCGAGGCGGTCGGGGCCCCGACATTGAAAGAAAGCATTGATGCAGGAACACTTGTCACACTTGAAAAAATTGAGACAAAAGCGGGGACCTTGGCGCCGCGCCGGTCTGCGGATATAAATTTCCGCATTATTTCGGAACTTGTCGACGATATCGTTCTGGTTTCAGATCCTGAGATGAAAAGCGCCGCCGAATGGCTCTGGGAGAATGTCGGCCTTGGCGTTGAGCTCTCTGCCGCTGCTGCAGTTGCCGCCTTGCGCTCCGGTAGTTATCAGGCCGCCCCGGATGCGAAAGTAGGGGTAATCATTTGCGGTGCCGGGCCGGATGGATTTACCGCATATTGATAATGAAATTCGCGCATACGGTTTCCATTGACCGCACTCCCCTTTGCAACGTAACCTGAATTCCAACAGGGATGATAACAACGCTCAAGGGAGAACAATGTCAGACTTTCCGTGGGAGAAATCTTACCCCAAAGGGGTAAAATGGGAAATCGAGATCGAGGAAAAGCCAGTCTACGCCCTTCTTGATGAAGCGGTTGCTAAATGGCCGAATAACTATGCCATCGATTTCATGGACAAGCGCATCACCTATGCGGAACTGGATGACATGGTCGACCGCGCCGCCAAAGGGTTCCGGGAACTGGGTGTGAAAGAAGGCGTACATGTCGGGCTTTACCTGCCCAACACGCCACATTACATCGTCTGCTTTTTCGGCATCCTGAAAGCGGGGGGGACAGTCGTCAATTACTCGCCGCTGGATGCTGAACGCGAACTCCGGCATAAGATCGGCGACAGCCATACTGATTTCATGGTGACTTTGGATCTGGAAGTTCTTTATCCCAAGATTGCCGGAATGTTGAATGAAACCCGGCTAAAAAAGATCATTGTCGGCTGCCTGAAGGAAGTATTGCCATTTCCGAAAAACTTCCTGTATCCGATCGTCAAATCAAAGGAAATCTCGAAAGTTCCGGATGACGATCAGCATATGACCTTCAAGCAACTCCTTGCCAATGACGGAAAAGGCGACGCTGCACCGGTTGCAGACCCATCGGAGAAAGTCGCCGTTCTGCAATATACCGGCGGGACAACCGGTCTGCCCAAGGGGGCAATGCTTACCCATAAAAACCTCATTGCCGCGTGTCAGCAGCTTCGGGCCATGCAGCAGGGCGATGAACCTGTTCTCGTTGACGGAACCGAGAAGGTGCTGGCCGTTCTGCCGCTCTTCCATATCTATGCGCTGACGGTGATCATGAATTTCGGCATTGCCGGCGGTTCGGAAATTATCCTACATCCGAAATTCGAGCTTGATGCCGTGATGAAGGACCTGAGCAAGAAGAAGCCCACGGTTTTTCCGGGCGTCCCGACAATGTATATGGCGATCGCCAATCATCCGGATATTGCAAAATTCGATCTTTCCTCCCTTAAATTCTGTGCGTCCGGGGGGGCGCCGCTACCAGTTGATGTTCAGGATCAGTTTCAGCGCGTGACCGGATGCCGTCTGCTTGAGGGCTGGGGCATGACCGAAACCTCTCCGTCCGGCACGTCAACACCGATGACGGACAAACGGGTCGCTGGGGCCGCGGGCGTTCCCCTGCCCGGTATTGAAATCCGCATACTGGATGTGGATGACAAGAGCAAGGTCATGGCAACCGGGGAGATCGGGGAGATCGCGATCAAGGGGCCCAATATCATGAAGGGATACTGGAACAAGCCCGATGTAACGGCGGAGAGTTTCGTCGGTGATTTTTTCCTGACGGGCGATACTGGCTATCTCGATGAAGATGGTTACATGCATATTGTTGACCGGACAAAGGACATGATTACCTCGGGTGGTTTCAACGTCTATCCGCGTATTATCGAGGAAGCCATTTTCGAGCATCCGTCCGTGGCGGAAGTTACGGTTATCGGCATTCCGGACGATTATCGTGGCGAAGCGGCGAAGGCCTTTATCAAACTGTCCCCGAACGGCAAGGAATTCACGCTCGAAGAACTGCGCGAGTTTCTGAGTGACAAGCTAGGTAAGCATGAATTGCCTGCCGCCGTCGAATTCCGGCCCGAGCTTCCGAAAACCCTTGTCGGCAAGCTTTCCAAGAAGGAGCTTGTGGAAGAAGAAAGACAGAAATATGAGGCCCGGAAAAAAGCGGACGCGTGAAGCTCGGGTCTGCAAACCGGAGGAGTCTGTAGCGTGGTATGAGTAGTTTTCTCGCGATCGATTTTGAAACCGCCAATAATGCCGCCGACAGCGCCTGTGCCGTTGGTCTGGTGCGTGTGGAGGATGGAAAAATTGCGCGCGAGAAAGCATTTCTCATCCGCCCGCCACGCCCCGAGTTTTACTTTACCCATATTCACGGCCTGACATGGGAAGATGTGGCAGAGTCACCTGATTTTGGCGCACTCTGGCCGGAGATCGAACCCTGGCTTGAGGGCCTGGATTTTCTCGCGGCCCATAATTCGGGATTTGATTCGAGGGTCCTGAAGAATTGTTGCGAACGATACGAGCTTAACGTCCCGCAAACCGAATTTATCTGCACAGTGCAGCTTGCCCGCCGGATGTGGGAGGTGCGCCCTACCAGACTTCCAAATGTCGCGCATTTTCTGGGGCTCGAGCTCAATCACCATAACGCCCTGTCTGATAGCCGCGCCTGCGCCAATATTGTTATTGCCGCAGAGCGTGATGGCTGGTCCTTCGAAACCGGGTTCGCCAATGTCGGCGAGCGGTATATCGCGATCGACCAGCTTTAACCGCAGTTATATTTCAGTTTCCTTTATTGCGAATCATTCTTAAAAATTATTGACGTCCCCATAGCGAATAATTAATAATGAGAACTATTCGCAATAAATGGAGCGCAGAATGATTCATATCAGGAATCTGACCCCGGCCAGCCTGGCCTCTCTTATGATAAAATCCGCGGAAGAAGAACGAGCAGCGCGCTTGCTCTGCAAGCAACCCTGTGAAGTCTATCGCGATTCGCAAATCCTGGTATTTACGGAAACGCAAAAAGAAAGGCGGCCCCAGTAAAACCGGAGCCGCCTTGTTTCATTAGCCTGAGGCCTTAAGCTGCAGTGCGGGTTGCCGCCTGTACTTTTTTCAACTGACGACGGGCCGCATGGCGACCATGCGCTTTCATGTTCATCTTGCGGGCAGCGCGTTGCTGATTGGAACGGCTGTTCTTCGTCAGGCCGGTTCCGCTACCGCCACCACCTTTTTTACGGCTTTTGCCGCCTTGGTTGCGGCCATTCCGTGCTGATCTCGCTGTCATGTGACTAGCTCCACTCGCTTGTAACAAAAATTCGAAGCGCCTTACATAATGGTTCAAAGGCAAAAGGTACAGAAAAACTTTACGTCAAAGCGTATTTTTTCAAAGGCGATCAGGAAAAGACGCTCTGCAACTTCATGGCAATGCCCATGTTACCGGCAACCTTCAATTTTCCCATCATGAACGCCGTCGTCGGATCAAGTTCCCCTTTTGCAAGCGACTCGAAATTTTCCTTCGTAATCGTAATCGTGCAATCGGCTTCCTTGTCTTCGTTGGAAATCTCGTTGGGGACTTTTTCTGCATCCAGAAAAACGACGCCATCGTCGCCAAAATCAAATTTCAGCGTTGCGTCCAGCCCGCAGTCCTCGCCAACGCGATCTCGCATGCCCTCGGTAATTTCTTCCAGCGTCGCCATCTTTCTTTTCCTTTCGGGATTGAACTACAACCGTCTCTGTCTCTAAAATACGGCTCTGTTTCTGACTACATTTTAAACTTGACGTTAACGTAAAGGTCAAGCTTCAATCTGTCAAATACTGATCCGGCGTCCGTTCATAAAACCCGGACTTTTTAGAACCGCGATAAAAATAACAAAAGGCGTGGGAGTAATTAATGAACTACCGATCCGTTTTCCGTCCCGGACTGTTTGATGGCCAGACAATCGTTGTCACCGGCGGTGGTAGTGGCATTGGCCGATGCACAGCCCACGAACTGATATCCCTGGGCTCACGCGTTGCCCTTGTCGGCAGATCTTCAGAAAAGCTGGAGGCCGTTCAACGCGAAATTCAAACGGAAGGCGGCACAGTGACTATTCATCCATGTGACATTCGCGATGAGGAAATAGTCAAGCAAACCGTCGCCGATATTATCGCGCAGCAAGGAGCCATTCACGGTCTTGTCAACAATGCTGGCGGTCAATTTCCGGCGTTGCTCGAAGATATCTCCATGAAAGGCTGGGAGGCGGTTATCAGAACGAATCTGACCGGTGGCTTTCTCTTCGCCCGTGAATGTTATGTGCAGTGGATGAAGGCGAATGGCGGATCGGTCGTCAATATGATCGCCGATATGTGGAACTCAATGCCCGGAATGGGTCATTCCGGCGCCGCCCGCAAAGGCATGCTGAGCTTTACCGAGACGGCGGCACTGGAATGGGCGCCTTCCGGCGTCAGGGTCAATGCAATTGCCCCCGGCCTCATCATCTCATCGGGCATGAACACCTATGATGACGCCTGGCAAAGACGAGTGAAGGCACGAATTGCCTCGCACCCCGTCAAGCGGCTCGGGACGGAATCTGAAATTTCTGCCGGTATTGTTTTTCTCCTATCCGAAGCGGCGGCCTTCATGACCGGCAGTTGCCTTCGCATGGATGGCGGCGCGCCGAATATCCGAATGAACTGGGAAATCGCCGATCACACCAAGAACAAGCCATATAACGGATTTCATCTGACGGAGATACCCGATTTTCTGAGGGAGGAGAGCGAATGATTTACGGTCCGGAACATCGGGAGCTGATACGCTCCCTTGGTAAATTCATCGATCAGGAAATAAATCCACATGTGGATGAATGGGAGGCCGCAGGCGCGTTTCCGGCGCATGAGCTGTTCAAGAAAATGGGAGACCAGGGATTTCTTGGCGTCTGTAAGCCAGAGGAATTTGGCGGGATGGGCCTCGACTATTCCTTCAGCCTGGCGGTATCGGAGACGCTGGGACAAATTCATTGCGGCGCGGTGCCCATGGCCATCGGCGTTCAGACCGATATGGCGACTCCTGCGCTTGCCCGGTTCGGCTCGGACTATGTGCGAGAGAATTTCCTCCGGCCTGCAATTGCCGGTGACTATGTTGCCTGTATCGGGGTTTCCGAGCCCGACGCCGGGTCCGATGTCGCCGCCATCAAAAGCAATGCCCGTAAAGACGGCAATGACTATGTCATCAATGGCCAGAAAATGTGGATTACCAACGGGGCCCAGGCTGACTTTATGGTGATGCTGGTTAATACCAGTGACGGCGCCATGCATGAAAGAAAATCCCTGATTGCGGTTCCCATGGACAGCCCCGGCATTTCCCTTGCCCGGAAACTCGATAAGCTCGGGATGCGCGCTTCCGACACCGCGCAGCTTTTCTTTGAAGATGTCCGTGTCCCACAACGAAATCTTATCGGCGAAGAAGGAAAAGGCTTCACCTATCAGATGCTGCAATTTCAGGAGGAACGACTTTGGGCGGCCGGCGCCGGGTTGAAGCCGCTGGAAAAAGCAATCACCGATGTGATCGACTATACGCGCGAGCGTCACACCTTCGGCAAGCCATTGATTGATAATCAGTATATTCATTTCCGTCTAGCGGAACTCCTGACGGAGGTAGAGCAACTTCGCTCCCTCACCTATCGGGCTGTCGAAGAATATGTGGCCGGTAAGGATGTGACGATGCTCGCCTCCATGGCAAAACTGAAAGTCGGACGGCTAACCCGCGAAATTGCCGACGCCTGCCTTCAGTTTTATGGCGGGATGGGCTTCATGAATGAAACCCCCATCACGCGGCTTTACCGCGATGGCCGCCTCACCTCAATCGGTGGCGGCGCGGATGAAGTCATGCTCGGGATTATCTGCAAATATATGGATATCCTGCCGAAACAACGGCGCGGCTAGTGCATCCCATATCGAACCACATAAGAAGGCCCGCCCCTTCGAGCATCTGACGAAAGGGCAGGCCAGTTTATTTCAGGGATATCCTGTTCCCGCTGGAAAATCAGCCTTTCTTCATGCCGCCTTTCTTGGGCCGCAGGTTCAACAGCTCATCTGCGGACAGAACGCCATCGCCATTACTGTCGGCAGCTTCGAAACGCTTTGTCGAAGCTGCTGCGAATTCATCACTGGAAACTGTTCCGTTGCCATCGGCGTCCAGAAGCTCCATAAGACGCGCGCTATGACGTTCTTTACGGTCTTCATGTTTCTTTTGACGAAACGCCTTGGCCTCTTCCATGCTGATCGAACCGCTGCCATCCACATCAAGCTTGTCAAAGAACTCTTTCTTGCGAATGGTCATTTCCTCGACACTGATCGTGCCGTTGCCGTCCTTGTCCAACTTGCTAAATCGCTCGGTCGACTTCGCGGTCATTTCCTCAAAGGTCAGTTCGCCGTCGTTATTTGTATCCAGACGCTCGAACATCCCACCTTTATGTTGAGCTTTTCCATCTCCATCCGTCGCGGCAACTGCCAGAACAGGAACAGTCAGGGCGGCAATCAGGGATCCAACAA
Source organism: Sneathiella sp. (assembly GCA_002706985.1). Lineage (GTDB taxonomy): Bacteria > Pseudomonadota > Alphaproteobacteria > Sneathiellales > Sneathiellaceae > Sneathiella. The sequence continues at coordinate 7,989 of PAKP01000004.1, forward strand.
TAATTTTACGCTTCATGATCAAGTCTCCTCCATTTTGTGACTTATCCATTCAACGATGCGGCGCAGACCGTTCCGTCGCAAAAATCTGAAAAAAAGAATTTCATGCAAATCGGCAAAATATATTGAACATTGTTCATTTTTATGCAAATTGTTTCTTAAAGGGAATGCTATGGCGACAACAGACAAACAGAAGACACGCGGAGACAGTCTCAGGGCCTTCAAACGCCAGCATATACTGAGCGCAGCGAAGCGGCTGTTTGATGCCCGCGGGATGGAGGGTCTCAATATGCGGGACATTGCCGAGGAAGCGGGATACTCGCTTGGCGCCGCCTATGCCTATTTCCGCACGAAGGAAGAAATTCAGTATGAGTTACTCTCAATCATCCTCGGTGATCTGACCCGACAATTACGGAGCGCCAGTGCCTTCGGCCATTCAAAAAGATCGGCGCAAAGTCCGTTTCTCTTCTTCATCAAGTATTTTCAGGATCATCCGGAGGAAATGCAGCTCACGCTGCTTGTCCTGTCCGGCCTTGGCAATGAATCCGCGCAAATCCCCTCCCAGGCGAGCGCAACACTGAATAGCAGACTGCTTGCCCTGATGGGCATGCTCGCCAACGGCTTGCACCAGTCCGGTGAGACTTCAGCAACAGCGGCGCAGGAAGAAACGATTGACTTTGTCGCCTTCCTGCTGGGGCTGCTTATGCTGGAAAACGGGGGCCGGCTTGCGCTTTTGAACCAGCAACCGCAAGAAATGGTCGACCGATACGGGAAACGGATGCTATTAAGAAATACGAAACAAGAATAACAACAATGATCGTGCAGACAGGAGCTCCCCTTTCATGAGTGGTTATGCTGAGACCTATCGCGGGCAGGTACTCGCGAGTGAATGCAATTTTCTCGGCCATATGAATATCCAGTTTTACGCCGCCCGGGTCAGCCATGCGATCTGGAGCATGAGCTATATGATCGGCATTCCGGCAGAAGACATAAAAGGTGGGAAAAAGGCGCTTGTCTCCGTCCGTCAGGAAATCGACTTCCTGGGTGAACTGATGGCGGGCGATATTCTCCATATGGAAACAGGTATCCTGAAAACGACCAACAAGACCCTGACACTGCATAACAAACTCATCAACAGCGCGACAGGTGAAACCGTCATGACCAATGAAATGACGGCCGCCTATATGGATGTTTCCTTGCGCAAAGCCGTTCCCCTGACATCGGAGATGCGCGCGAATATCGAAAACTTCATGATCACACAGGAGGCCGCGACATGAGCAAACTGATCGCCTGTTATCGCGGCAATGTAAATGCCTGGGAATGTGATCAGATGGGACATATGAATGTCCAGTTTTATATGTCCCGCGGTGCCGAAGCATTTGGCCATCTTCAGAATGCGCTCGGCCTTAGTCCCGCTCGTATCCGGGAAGAAAAGAAAGGTCTGAGATTTAAGTCTTTGCGCATCCAGTTCAAGGCGGAAGTCCATGCCGGTTCTGCTCTGCACGGCCTGTGCGGCGTCCGCGAAGTCGTTGGCGATACCCTTCACGGGTTTATTCATCTCTTTGACACCGCCTTCGACCGGCTCTCCGCCGTGTTCGAGTTTACGGCCGCCTATACGGATTTTGTCAGCGATGAAACACTTCCTCTACCGGCTGACCTCCGAGATACTGCGGAGACTTTGAGTGACGAGCATCCGGAAAGTTATCGACCCGCGCCTTTTTCCGGCACCCTGATGCCAAGCACAGCCCTGGATCACATGTTCGAAAGCAGCCGCGCTTCTGTCAATACCTGGGAATGTGATCAGTTCAATCATATCGAGATGCGCCATGTCGTCGGTTATTTTTCCGATGCGGCCACTCATATCATCGGGGCGGTCGGCCTGACGCGCGGGGAAATAAGGCGGCGCAACCTTGGCTCAGCCGCCCTTGATTATTACACGGAATTTCACGCTCCGATTAAGATGTCGGCACCCATAGTCCTGAAAAGCGGTCTTATATCGGCAGAACGAAAGATATTCCGCTTCGGTCACAACCTCGTAGACCTCGACTCAGGCAATATTGCGGTGACGACAACGGTTGTCGGCTGTTACTTCGACATGAGTTTGCGGAAATCCGTCGCGCTTCCGGACGAGTTCACGAACTACCCGAAGGAAAAATGGCTTTCGAACCAGTTCTAGCTGGAGGCGTCAGGCCAACTGCGGACTGAACAACAGCTTGATGTAGGATCGCAACATCATGATCTGGGTCGCCAGCTTATCCGGTTCTTTCAAGGCTTTCGACATAACAATCCCGCCTTCAACTACGGTAGAAACAAGATCCGCAACCTCCTCCAGATCAACATCATCATTCGGAGGATAGATTTCGCTGATTTCATTCAGCACAGTAATGAACCTTGCTCGCCATGCAAGCGCGCCACTACGGGTTAATTCATGAATACCTCTATCAAAAAGACGCTCCTGATAGCAAATCGTCGCAACGAGACAACCTGGATGTCCTTCCGGCAAATCGGCCATCATTTCCGAAAACAGCTTTAGGCCAATCAGAAAGGCATGAAGAGGGTCATCGTTCAATTCCCTAGCGCGGTTAAAAATACCGTCCAGTACGATCTCATCCTGCTCAAGATATCGCTCTACAAGCGCGCGCGCCAATTCCGTCTTGTCTCTGAAGTGATAAAAGAAACCACTCTTGGTGATTTCCGCTTCAGATATAACTTCCTCAATTGATGTCGCGCCGAAGCCCTTCGCCAGAATTGCCGATTCAGCGATTGTCAGCAGCCGTTCTCTCGTCTCCGCGCCTTTTTTCATAACAGTCTCGCGTTTTCAGTACCGGAGGTACTGTACCCTCGGTACAGTACGGTTGGGAAGACAGGTATTCTATCATTATTCGAAAGCGATTGGAATACTTCAACCTGTTGAAATAAAATCGTTATTTTTTTGTAACTCCTGCTGTACCACAAGGCCACTAGTCCCTCACTATATCAATATATATTTTCCCGCCATCCAAACAGATGGGAGAAAATTATGACACAGGCTAAATATAGAGACCACCTCCCGCAAATTGCGGGCAATATATTCCTGACCGACGGCGGCCTGGAAACCACCCTCTTGTTTCTGGAAGGTTTTGACCTGCCATATTTTGCCGCCTTCAACCTGATGCGTACGGTAGATGGAAAGCAGGCGATTGAGGACTACCTGTTAAAGTATGTCGGCATTGCCAAGGAAAACGGCACAGGGATCATCCTTGATACGCCCACATGGCGCGCGAGCCAAGATTGGGGCGACCTTCTCGGCTATAGTCCGGAAGCCCTTGATGCGGTCAACCGGGAAGCCGTTGAACTGCTTCATGATATCCGTGCCGCACATGAGACAGATGCGACAAACTGCGTCATCAACGGCGCCATCGGACCGCGCGGCGACGGCTATAATCCGGCGCTCATCATGTCCGCAGAGGAAGCCGCAGACTATCACCGGGCCCAGGTCACCTCATTTGTTAAGGCAGGCGCAGATATGATCACCGCTGTTACCATGAACTATGTCAACGAAGCCATCGGTGTCGCGCAGGCAGGAGCGGAACTCGGCATCCCGACGGTCATCTCCTTTACTGTCGAAACGGATGGCAGGCTTCCGACCGGTGAAACACTGGAAGAGGCGATCCGCAAGACGGATGACGCAAGCGGCAACAGCCCCGCCTACTACATGATCAATTGCGCCCATACAACGCATTTTGGGGATGTATTGAGATCGGGCGGAAGCTGGCGCAGTCGTATTGGCGGCCTGAGGGCCAACGCCTCGGCTCTCAGCCATGCAGAACTCGACGAAGCGGAAGAGCTTGACGATGGCAACCCGGCCGAGTTTGGCGAACATCACGCCGATCTCGCCCAGTACCTGCCGAACCTTTCTGTCGTTGGCGGATGCTGCGGCACAGACCACCGACATGTAACCGAAGTTCACCGGCATTTCCACTAATGACCAGCATAGTACCGGGCGCCTCTTGCCGAAGCGCCCGGAATCGAATGGGTATAGAACGATGCATTTCAGATATGACTGGACACAACCAAATGTTTCACATGAAACATATATAAACCCGTATTGTGTGCCCGCAAATCAGAGTGGGCGGTCCAGCCGTGAACACTCTACGCGGCATTCTCATATATTGGCGAGCATCGTCGCGCTTATAATTCTCTGGCGATAAGCTCTTTCATGATTTCGTTCGTGCCGCCGTAAATGCGTTGAACGCGCGCATCGGCATAAGAACGGGCGACCCGGTATTCCCACATGAAGCCATATCCGCCGTGAAGCTGCAGGCATTCATCAATTACTTTATTCTCCAGATCGGAGGTCCAGTATTTCGCCATGGCGGCGGTGGCAACATCCAGCTTGCCTTTCAGCAATTCCTCGATGCATTTGTCGACGAACACGCGGGCAATCTGCACCTGGGTCTTCTGTTCCGCCAGCTTAAAGCGGGAATTCTGGAACTGAATGATATTCTGACCAAAGGCACTGCGCTCTTTCGTATACTCGATCGTCTCTTCCAGCACCGCCTCCATGGTCGCGGTCGCACCAATGGCGATCTGCAACCGCTCCCAGGCGAGTTCCTGCATCAGGCAGAAGAAACCTTTACCCTCACCGCCGAGCATATTGCTCGCAGGCACGCGTACATCATCGAAGAACAGTTCCGCCGTATCCTGTGCCTTCAAGCCCAGCTTGTCGAGATTACGCCCTTTGTCAAAGCCGGGGGTTCCCGCCTCAACAAGGAAGAGCGTTGTCCCCTTGGCGCCCGCGGACGGATCGGTCTTTGTCACGACAATGACAAGGTCGCACATATAGCCGTTGGTGATGAAGGTCTTTGACCCGTTGATGATATAATCATCGCCGTCCTTGACCGCGCGTGTTTTGACACCCTGAAGATCCGAGCCCGCACCCGGCTCAGTCATGGCGATGGCGCCGATCATCTCCCCGCGCGCCATTTTGGGCAGATATCTCTTTTTCTGCTCTTCCGTTCCGTAGTGCAGGATGTAAGGGCCGACGATTTCCGAATGCAGGCCGAATCCCGGCCCGGTCGTTCCGGCACGGGCCTGTTCTTCCATCATGATAATGCTGTAGAGCTTGTCTGCACCGAGCCCGCCATATTCCTCCGGTATCGGCATACAAAGCAATCCCTGCTTGCCTGCCTCCAACCATGCGTCGCGGCTGACCTGACCTTCCTTTTCCCACTGGCTGTGATGGGGAATGATATGTTCTTCATAGAAACGGCGGACCGTCTCCCGAAAGATATTATGCTCTTCGTCAAAAATAGATCGTTCAATCATTTCGCCACCCTTGTTTCTTATAATTTGTGCGATTCCCGTGAAATTGACAATTTGTCAATTTTGCATGAGTTTATCCCTTTACGGAGCTTTTCTCCACAAAAAAGGCGAGCAACAATGCCCGCCTTTCATCTCACTCGTGCATTTTCTAAAATGCCTCTGCGTCGAGTTCCATCATGGTTTTCGATCCCGCGCTCATCTTCACGAGGAGGGAGGAAACATCCGGAAGCATGCGTTCGAAGAAGAAGCGTGCTGTTACCAGCTTCGTCTTGTAAAATTCGGCGTCTTCCGGCTCTTCAGCAAGTTTGGCTTTGGCGATCTTCGCCATCTGCGCCCACATGAAGCCAAGCGCAACAAGGCCGAACATCCGGAGATATTCCGTCGAGGCCGCCCCGGCCTCATCCGGATTTTTCATCCCCTTTTCGCCGAGAAGCGCCGTACCCTGCTGCAGTTTTGCGAAAGCTTTTGCAAGCGGCAGGATGAATTCCTTCTGTTCCGGATCCATCATATTTTCCTGAATGAAGGCATCCACCGGATGGAAGAACTGGCGAAGATTCCGACCCATATTCTGCGGCAGCTTGCGCCCGACGAGATCGAGAGCCTGAATGCCGTTCGCCCCTTCGTAGATCTGGGTAATGCGGGCATCGCGGACGAACTGCTCCATTCCCCATTCATGGATATAGCCATGGCCGCCATAGCACTGCATCGCGGTCGCGGCGAGCTCGAACCCCATATCGGTGAAGTAGGCCTTGATTACCGGCGTGAGGAGAGAGAGTGCCTCATCCGCGGCACGGCGTCCGTCTTCTTCGGGATGTTTTTCCACCATATCGACCTGAAGCCCCGCCCAGAGACCGAGGGCACGCGCACCCTCCGTAAAGGCGCGGAGCATCAGCAGGTTCCGACGGATATCCGGATGCACAATGATGGGATCTGCGGGCTTATCCGGCGCCTTGACGCCCGAGATCGAGCGGCCCTGCAGCCTGTCTTTGGCGTAAATCACCGCATTCTGATAGGCGACTTCCGCCTGGGAAAGACCCTGAATACCGACGCCAAGGCGGGCGGCATTCATCATGGTGAACATGGCGCGCATGCCCTTATGGGCATCACCCAGCAGCCAGCCGGTCGCGTCCTCATAGTTCATGACGCAAGTGGAGTTGCCGTGGATTCCCATTTTATGCTCGATCGAGCCACAGGCGACTCCGTTGCGCGTCGACGGATTACCGTCGGCGTCCAACAAGAATTTCGGCACGATAAAGAGAGAGACGCCTTTGATACCCTCCGGTCCGCCCGGAATTTTCGCGAGCACGAGATGCACGATATTGTCCGACATATCATGCTCTCCGGCGGAGATGAAAATCTTCGTGCCGGTGATTTTATAGCTGCCATCGTCCTGTGGAACTGCCTTAGTGCGCATCAGGCCAAGGTCCGTTCCACAATGCGGTTCGGTCAGGTTCATGGTGCCGGTCCAGTCGCCGGTGACCATTTTCGGAAGCCATGTCTGCTTCTGCTCATCCGTGCCATGCTTGTGAATGGCCGCATAGGCTCCATGCGTGAGCCCCGGGTACATGCCGAACGCCATGTTAGCCGCACTCATCATCTCCGCAAAGGCGATGCCGATGACATGCGGAAGGCCCTGCCCGCCATATTCCGGATCGGCATCAAGCCCCATCCAGCCCGCGCCCCGATACTCATCATAGGCTTCCTTGAAGCCGGTCGGGGTTGTGACTTCCCCATCCTTCCAGGTGCAGCCTTCCTTGTCACCGACCTGATTGAGCGGTTGTATCACCTCACTCATCAGCTTGCCGCCCTCCTCAAGGATGGCGTCGATCATATCCGGCGTTGCATCCTCGAACCCCGGCATATTGGTCATCTTGTCGAGCCCGAGAAGGTCGTTGAGCACAAATTTGAAGTCTTTTACCGGTGCATTATAAACAGGCATCTCGATACTCCCTTCTAATTCCTGAGCGGCTTGCCGGTGGTGAGCATATGCTCGATCCGGTCAAGCGTTTTATGGTTATGGATGAGGGTCATGAACCCTTCCCGTTCCAGTTCAAGCAGTTTCTTTTCCGTGACAGGCTGGGTGATATCCGTATCCCCGCCTGTGAGGACGCGGGCGACCTGCTCACTGACGACGCCGTCATAGGCCGTGGCCTTACCCATGGTCACAAAGCCGGAGACCGCCATATCGAAGGCCGCCGCCGCCGTTGCACCGGGGAGGTTAACTTCCATCGGTTCAGGAGCCGTATACCCCTCCACCATTTCAAGGGCGCGCTTCTTTGCATCGGCAAGAACGCGCCGGCGGTTCATGGTGACCCGGTCGCCTTCGCGCAGGATCATCATATCCCGTGCTTCCGCCGCGCTGGTCGCGACCTTGGCGGTGGAAATGGCCTCGAACACGCCGGAAAGGGCGGGCATCGCACCGCCCGGGCGTTTCTTGTTCATCATTGCGCGCATGACCAGCTCCTTGCAGCCGCCGAAGCCGGGAATAACGCCGACACCGACCTCGACAAGACCCATATAACTCTCTGCATGGGCCTGAACGGCAGCAGCAGCAAGAACGATCTCGCAGCCCCCGCCGAGGGCCATACCGGCAGGCGCCGCCACCACGGGGAAGGGCGCATATTTCAGCTTCATGAGCGCGTTCTGGCCTTCGGAGATCGAATTTTCGATCACCGGCCACATCGCCGCATTGGCCGCAAAGAGCGCGAGACCAACGTTGGCACCAACCGAGAAATTATCTGCATCGTTGCCAATAACCAGCGCCTTGAAGCCTTTCTTGTCAATCTTGCCCGCTTCCTGAAGCATAGCGACCACATCCTGATCGATGGAATTCATCTTGGTGTGGATTTCAAGGCAGGCAACGCCATCGCCCAGATCCCAGATGCTGGCGCCCTTGTTCGACGCGACAGGCTCATTGCCGCGCTTGATATCAGCGAGCATCCAGGCGCCGTCAGCAACAGGCACGACCGCATAGTCGCCATCAACCGTCATGTAATAGGCGTCCTTACCCTCTTCCTTGTAAAGCGGGCGATCGCCGACTTTTTTGAGGAATTCCGGCACCGGCAGCCCTTCGGTTTCCAGCCGGTCGATGAAGTACTGGTTGCCAAGCTGATCAAGCTGTTCGAAGGGGCCATATTTCCAGGCATAACCGGTCTTCATCGCCGTATCGATGGCGATGATGTCGTCTGCGATCTCTCCGACTAATGACGCGGCGTAGGAGATTGTCTTCGAGAGAATGACCCAGGCATATTCCGCGCCCTTGTCTTCATACTCGACAAGCGCCCTAAGGCCCTTCTTTGCGGCTTTCACAGAGCCGAGTTGCGGCTTCTCTGCCTTGGCATATTCACCGGTCTTAAGGTTACGGGCTTCCTTGACGCGTTTGCCGCCCTCCTTGTTCATGCGATAAAAGCCACCCTTGCCTTTACGGCCGGTGTAGCCTTCTTCAATCATCTTCGCGGTCATCGCGACCAGTGGATGGTTCTCGTCATACTCCTGCGAGAAAACATCGCTCGACGGCAGTTCCTCAAGCATGGAGGCAATCACCTTCGGTCCGAGATCGATACCGGTCAGGTCGCCAAGACCGAAAATCCCGGTGGAGGGGATCCCCATCGGCTTGCCGCATACTGCATCGGCCTCCTCGACCGTGAGGCCCAGATCATAGGCAGAACGCGTCGCCACGGAGGACCAGTAAATGCCGATCCGGTTTCCGACGAAACCCGGCGTGTCGTAGCAATCGACCACTTCCTTACCGAGCGAGATATCCGCGAAGACGCGCAACTCTTCCAGGGCGTCTTTCCGTGTATGCTCGCCACCCACCAGCTCGAACAGCCGCATATAGCGCGGCGGATTGAAGAAATGGGTGATGGCGAAATCTTGCTGCAGGCTTTCCGGCATCCCCTCCATCAGTGTTTTGAGAGGAATGGTGGAGGTGTTGGACGTGACAATGGAACCTTCTTTCCGCACGCCATCGAGACGCTTGTAAAGATCCTGCTTAAGGCCCGTATTCTCGATAATCGCCTCGCAGATCCAGTCGCAATCGGCAACGAGATCGAGGTTGTCTTCGAGATTTCCAGTCGTGACCAGCCGTGCATTCTTTTTATGCATGAAGGGCGCAGGCTTGGCTTTCAGCATGGTCGCAACCGCGCCTTCGGCCAGCATATTCCGGTTCTTGGCATCCTTCGGGACAATGTCCAGCAACACGACCGGAATACCCGCATTGGCGACATGGGCGGCAATCGCCGCGCCCATGACGCCGGCGCCGATAACGGCAACTTTTTCAATAGCCATGATTAGCAGGCCTCCAGAACCGTCGCAATGCCCTGGCCGCCACCGATACATTGCGTTGCCAGACCCAGCGCCTTGCCTTCGCGTTGCAGCAGGCTGGCCACCTTGCCGGTGATCCGGGCGCCTGTCGCCCCCATCGGGTGACCAAGCGCAATGGCGCCGCCGTCCAGATTGGTTTTTTTGAAGTCCATACCGGATTCTTTCAAAACCGCGAGAGCCTGGGCGGCAAAGGCCTCGTTCAACTCAATGATATCGATGTCATCAAGGGTAACGCCCGCACGCTCCAGCGCCTTCTTGGTGGCGGGAACGGGCCCGATACCCATGAGTTCCGGCGCGCAACCGGCAACGGCAATCGACTTGATGCGCGCGATTTTCTTGAGGCCGTTGGCATCCGCATATTCTTCCGAGCAAACCAGCGTCGCCGATGCCCCGTCCGTCAGCGGGGAGGAAGTAGCCGCCGTCACGGTTCCGTTCTCGTCAAAGGCCGGTTTCAGCCCGGCAAGGGTCTCCATCGTTGTTTCGGGGCGAATGCATCCATCCTGCTCGACGCGTGTATTGCCATCGACAATCGGAATAATTTCGTCATTGAATTTACCGGAATCGCGGGCAGCGGAGGCGCGAGCATGGCTTTCAACGGCCATTTCCTCCTGCGCCTGACGGGAGATATCATATTTCTTCGCGAGATTTTCCGCCGTAATCCCCATGGAGACATAAGCCTCGGGGTATGATTTGTAGAGACCGGGATGCGGCGCCGGATTGAAACCGCCCATGGGAACGCGGGTCATGCTTTCGATGCCGCCACAGATAAAGACCTCACCTGCGCCCATCTGGATGGCCCCTGCCGCCATATGAATTGACTGCATGGAAGAGCCGCAGAAGCGGTTGACTGTTGCCGCTGCCGCTGTCTGGGGAAGTCCTGCGAGGAAGCTGACGATACGGGCGACGTTCAGGCCCTGTTCAGCCTCCGGGAACGCACAGCCAATGATCACATCTTCTATATCTTCCTTGTTGACACCCGTCTTTTCAAGAAGCCCCCAAACAACCTGTCCCGTCAGTTCATCGGGGCGAATTTTGATCATTTCCCCTTTGTTCGCGAGTGTGAAGGGGGAGCGTGCATAACCGGCAATTACGACGTTCTTCATTGTCTCGATTTCCTTTCAGATTAATGCGACTGGACCGGCCCGTTTCCGGTCATTTTTTTGTTACTCAGTATATAGTGTCAGAATTTGACGATTGAGAGTCAGCCAAACATAAGAACTGATGATTTTACGCGATGGTCTTCTTGCAGCCGTCAGCGACATTGTCGCCCGATGCCAGATGCTCCCGAAGCTGGGCGATCCCATCTTCGAGCTCGCTAATGGCTTCGTTGATATCCGTACGCTGCGCGATCAGTTTTTCGAGCTGTTCTTCGCATTTTTGCAGCGTGAATGTCAGCTGGCCCGTCGGTTCGCCTTTTGGCGAATACATATCCAGCATTTTCTTGATATCCTGAAGGCTGAAGCCAAGGCGGCGTCCGCGGAGGATTATTTTCAGGCGTCCCCGGTCTTTCCTTGAATATATGCGGGTTGTGCCCTCCCGCTCCGGATTTACAAGGCCCTTGTCCTCATAAAAGCGGATCGTCCGGGAGGTGACGCCGAATTCCTCGGCAAGCTCCGTGATAGAGAACTGGACCCGATCGTCCTTGTCGATTTTCGTGCTGGCGTTCATCTGTTTCCCAATCATTATTCTTGCCGTGAATATAGTTGACGTTTACGTAAACGTCAACCCTTGAGAGCGACAGCAGCAAATATGGATGGGAAGGAGGTTTTTCTGCTATAATTATTACATAAAAATAGCGGGAGGCACAATAAATGGCGGACAAGATTACAACGTATGAGGAGTTCTGGCCCTATTATTTACGGGAACATTCGGAACCCGCCGGACGTCAACTGCATTATTTGGGAACCTCTCTCGCCCTTGCCAGCCTGATGGCCGCCATTATATTTCAGCAACCCTGGCTGATCCTGCTTGCCCTGGTTTCCGGCTACGGCCCCGCCTGGATCGCCCATTTTTTCATTGAGAAGAACCGGCCCGCGACCTTCACCTATCCGTTCTGGTCCCTCTATAGTGATTTCAGGATGTATTTTTACTGGCTGAGCGGCAGGCTCCCGGAAGAACTGAAAAAAGCGGGTATTTAGGTCGCAAGAACCGCACATCCCCGCATACCCACAAGAAATTTAGCGACAAGCTTATAGCTACCGAGAAATGCCATTATTGAGAGTATATAAATAATACTAATCAAGCATTTGAAGATCGAGCGTGAATGCCTGAAAATACGGCTGGAAAATTATTGAAAATGCCCGGAACTTTTCCACCCTTCCCCTTCCATTCCCCTGCCTTTTCATGTATAGCCTGAGCAATCGGTGTCACTCCCCGTTCGAATTACATAAATATAGAAGGCCAAAGCTGTCGAATGACTGTTTATCTGCCCATTGCCGAAATTTCAGTCAATCTGTTTTTGATTTTGGGTATGGGCGGTTTGGTAGGTTTTTTGTCAGGCATGTTTGGCGTCGGTGGAGGTTTCTTAATGACCCCACTTTTGATATTTGTCGGCATCCCTCCCGCTGTTTCTGTTGCCTCTGTGGCCAATCAGATTACAGCGACCAGCGTTTCAGGTGTTCTTGCCCATTGGAGACGCGGAAATGTCGATTTTAAGATGGGCACGATCATGCTTGTCGGAGGCATTGTCGGAACGCTGATCGGTACCTGGATATTTACGTTGCTTACGTCAATCGGCCAGGTCGATCTGATGATTTCTTTGTCTTACGTGATCTTTCTTGGAACAATCGGAGCTTTGATGTTTGCTGAAAGCGCGAAGGCGATGATCAATACCCGAAAAGGAAATGTTCGGCGGAAAAAGCTACATCAGCACTACTGGATTCACGGTCTGCCCTTTAAAATGCGGTTCCGCAAATCCAAACTCTATATCAGCGCACTTATGCCGCTCGGTCTTGGCGCTCTCGTTGGCATTCTCTCGAGCATCATGGGCGTCGGAGGCGGATTTGTGGTGGTTCCCGCCATGATCTATCTTCTAGGGATGCCGACGTCCGTTGTGATCGGCACGTCACTGTTCCAGATTATTTTTGTCACCATGAATGTGACGCTGCTTCATTCCATGACCACGCAGACGGTCGACATCATGCTCGCCCTCCTGCTTATGAGCAGTTCGGTTGTTGGTGCCCAAATCGGCACAAGAATGGTAAACAAACTCCGCGGCGAGCAGCTTCGTATCCTACTGGCCCTGATTGTCCTATTTGTGTGCCTCAAACTGGCGTTCGATCTGGTGATTACGCCTGACGATCTATATTCCCTCGGCTACGGAGGGAAATAGGGAGTTATGACGCTTGCCCTTCGCAACTTGGCCCTGTCCCTTACGGCAATTTGTAGCGCCTGTTTAATGCCGAATGAGCCAGCACGCGCCCAGTCGTCGCTTGAGACAGATATTTCTTCGCATTTGATTTCTGTGACTTCTGATTTCACCGGTACGGAACTGCTTCTCTTCGGAGCGATCAAATACGATGAAGAAGACCTAGGGCAAGGTCAGGGGGACGTTCTTGTCGTTGTTCGGGGCCCGGAAAAAGATATCGTCGTGCGACGGAAAGACAGAGTGGCGGGAATCTGGATTAATACGGATGCGGTGGAGTTTTCACGCGTGCCCAGCTTTTATGCCATAGCAAGTAATCGGCCCATTGAGGAAATTGCCCCAGCGGATCTGCTTAGTAGATTACGTCTAGGTCCTTCGCGATTGCGGTTCCGTGCGAATGAGCCAGCGAATGTCAGCCTCCCTTTTGAGGAAGCTATTGTCCGCCAGAAATCTCTTGAAGACCTTTATTCAGATCAAGCGGCAGCCGTTTATTTTCTCGGCGATACATTATTTAGAACGACAATCGCCATTCCAGCCAATGTGCCCGTCGGGGACTACATCGCGGAATTCTATCTTTTTAAGGATGGCGAACTGATGAGCGCGCAGTCCTCTCCCCTCTTTATCAAGAAATCGGGGCTTGGCCGGACAATATTCGATTTTGCCCATGATTATCCCGCGTTATACGGTATCGCTGCGATCATTGTCGCACTGTTTGCCGGTTGGCTGGCGTCGGCGGTTTTCAGAAAAGACTAACCGCACACGATAAAAGAGCATTTAATTTTTACGCCGGGTGGTCTACCATCAGGAAAACGGGCGTTCGCCCTTTCTTTTCCGGCAAAACAATAAGAACGGAGCGGGGCATTTGACCCAGGCCACAAAAACAGAGTTTGTCCCGGTTGCTTTAGGCGTGCTTGTCCTTTGCTTTATCATGGGAATGGTCGGAAAATTCGCGTTCGAAAATTTTCCGAACCTTGTCTCTCCTTTTAGTGAAGAATTTAACTGGCAGCGAGGTACGATTGCATCAATCTACTCGGCAGGCGGAGTGATAACCGGCCTGACAGGTCCCATCGTTGGCATTCTTTTTGACCGTTTGGGCCCCCGCAATGTTTACGGGCTCGGAATTATCTCTGCGGGTATCGGACTGGTTCTGGCAAGTTTTGCCACAAACATCTGGCATTTTTACTTCAGTATCAGCCTGCTCATCGGCTTTTCCGCCTCCTGCTGCGGGAATGTGCCGAACGCGGCCCTCGCCAGCCGCTGGTTCAGGGCGCAAATCCCCCTCGCACTCGCCATTATCTACTCCTCCATGGGCGCGGGAACATTGCTCGGCCTCTCTCTGTCGCAGATTTTCATTGAGAGCTATGGCTGGCGGCAGGCGGAACTATTACTGGGCTTTTGCGTCTTTGGTGTTCTGGTTTTAATTGTCTTCCTGCCATGGCGGCTCATCTCTGCGGGCAGTAAAGAACTCTCCCGCCCCCAGACAAGCAAGGATATTGAGGCTCCCGAAATTGACTGGACCATATCGAAGGCGATGCGGACCGCCTCTTTCTGGGGGCTGGGATCGGTCTTCTTCTTCACCGGCAATGGTATGTTTTCTATCGTAATTCAGGCTGTCACCTATCTTATCGAGGTAGGATTTACCCCGATCGAAGCGTCGGTCAATTTTGGTCTGACTGGCCTCCTCATACCCGTCGGGATGTTGGGCGCCGGATATCTCGCTCTCAAGATCGGTCTCTTCAAAACGGCAATGCTGAGTTACGTCATAACAATCTCAGCCGTTATTTTCATTTGGTTGCTGGATCGCTCGGATCACGTCCTGCCGCTCTATGGTTTCATTATCTGCTTCGGGCTTTCCATGGGATCGCGCGGACCGATGATCGGTTCCATCGCATCGCGACTGTTTCGAGGTCGCAGTTTCGGCGCCATTTATGGCAGCATCTCGGTCGGAGGCGGTCTAGGCATGGCAAGCGGATCGTTCTTCTCCGGCCTGCTTTATGACCTGACCGGAAGCTATGAAGTAATTTTCTCTTATTCAATTATTTGCCTTCTTATCGGTTCAAGCCCATTTTTCCTTGTACGAGGGATACGATCACAAACATAATGGGGCCGGACGGAAGATAAGGAACAAGAACATGCCCGCCGAATATAGCGATCTTTCAATTAGTGATTTTGCAAGCGCCATCCCCGATGGCGCCAAGCTTGCCATCCCTGCGGATTACGCAGGCGTCTCGATGGCGGCGACACGGGCGTTAATACGCCGCAAGGCAAAGAATCTGCATCTGGTCGGCGTCCCCACAAGTGGCTTGCAGGCCGAGCTTCTGATTGGCGCCGGATGTGTTGCGACCCTGGAAAGCTCAGCGCTGACATTGGGAGAATATGGCCCTGCTCCGCGCTTTACCAAAGCCGTGCGCGAAGGCTCCATCCACTTAATTGACGCGACATGCCCTGCCATTCACGCCGGGTTGCAGGCGTCACAAAAAGGTATCCCCTTCATGCCGCTCCGCGGAATATTGGGAAGCGATGTGCTGAAACACCATCCGGGCTGGAAGGTCATACAGAACCCGTTCTCCGAGAGCGAAGATCCGATCGTCGCCATACCCGCCATACAGCCCGACATCGCCCTCTTTCACGCGCCACTTGCCGATCGGGATGGAAATGTCTGGCTTGGCCGGAAACGTGAACTTGTGAATATGTCCCACGCTTCAAAAACCGCCTTCGTTACGGTAGATGCGATATGCGAGACAAGCCTTTTCGAGACAGAGGAAATGGCCGCTGGGGTTCTGCCGACGCTCTATGTCGGGGAAATTTACCATGCGCCAAACGGAAGCTGGCCACTGCCATTCTGGAACGGCGCGAAGGTGGATGATGCGCATATGCAAGAATATATGAAAATGGCCGCAAGCGATGCCGGGTTTAATGAATATCTGGAGCGTTATGTCTATGGCGAAAGTGCGATGGCATGACAGTCGCGGATGAAAAGAAAGCGTTGATCTGCCTGATTGCCGGCCTCCTGCGCGACTGTAATCATGTTGCTGTCGGCGCTGCTTCTCCAATTCCCGGCGCGGCAGCACTTCTTGCCAAAGCAGCCTGGGGATCGCCGCGTCATGTTAATATTCTGGGATCTGTCGCAAATAATTTTTTCACCGGCGGCGGCGGGGAGCTGTTCGATTGTGCCGCGCAGGGGCGGATTGATGCCTTTTTCCTCGGTGGCGGACAAATAGATGGGGAAGCAAACATCAATCTGATGGGCCGCGGGCCCTATCCGACGTCAGCGCCGAGATGGCCCGGAACGTTCGGGTCCGCCTACCTTTATTTCCTGATCCCGAAGGTTATACTCTTTCGGGAGGAACATACCCGGCGAACATTGGTTGAGAAGGTGGACTTTATCAGCGCGCCCGGCGTCTCCGACGAGAAAATATATCGCAAGGGCGGCCCTTATGGCCTGATCACCAGCAAAGCTTTTTTCATGTTCAACCGTAAAAAACGTCGATTTTCGCTGCTATCGATCCATCCTGGCAGCTCACTGGAAGACATCCTTGATAACACCGGATTCGCGTTCGATTATGAAGAGACGACACCCGTAACGCCACCGCCGGATCCGGAGCTATTGAAACTGTTGGAAATGGATGTCAGCAGGCCCGTTGCCGAGGTTTATCCGAACTTCTCCGCTACCATATTTCCAGTGACTTAAAAAGCCGAGTCAGTAGAATAACCATTCGAAAAATGTAACAAGAAATAATCAGGGACAAATATGTCAAGCAAAGGCGCCCTTTCGGGCTTGAAAGTAATCGACCTATCCCGCGTTCTCGGAGGTCCCTTCTGCACACAGATGCTGGGCGATCACGGGGCAGATGTCATCAAGGTCGAACCGCCGCAAGGTGACGAGACAAGAGGTTGGGGCCCACCCTACAACGCTGAAGGCCTGGCCGCCTATTTTTCCGGAACGAACCGGAACAAACGCTCCATCGCACTCGATATCCGCTCGGATGAGGGAAAGAAAATCCTGCTCAAGCTGCTGGAGGATGCGGATGTTCTGATCGAAAATTTCAAGACGGGCAGCCTTGAGAAGTGGGGCCTCGGGTATGAAGAGGTTCTATCGAATAGGTTTCCGCGCTTGATCCATTGCCGTGTGACCGGCTTTGGGGCAGACGGGCCTTTTGGCGGATATCCGGGGTACGACGCTGTTATTCAGGCCTGGGCCGGACTTATCAGTGTTAACGGATCGCCGGAATCGGGCCAGGTTCGGATCGGCATACCGCTGGTCGACCTTGGTACCGGCATGAATGCGACCATCGGCATCCTGATGGCGGTGAATGAGCGGCATATTTCCGGAAAAGGACAGTCGGTCGAGGCCTCTCTCTATGACACGGGCATACAGCTCCAGCACCCGCATGCGCCCAATTACCTTATGTCCGGCAATGCTCCGAAGCTGACGGGAAATTCCCATCCTAACATCGCGCCCTATGATCTTTATCCAACGCGGACAACACCGGTATTCCTTGGGGTGGGTAATCATGGTCAGTTCACGAAACTCTGCGCCACACTCGGCGAACCGGAGCTTGCCAATGACCCCCGCTTCGCAGACAACTCCCTCAGAGTTGCCAACCGCTTGGATCTGAATGAAGCGCTTGTGAAGCTCTTTGCCGATACCGATGGTGTCGAGGTTGCAACGAGGCTACTGGCCGCCGGTGTACCCGCTGGCGCCGCTATGTCGGCGCCGGAGGCTCTCAACCATCCACATACCCGCCATCGCAATATGGTGGTCGAGATGGATGGATACGCAGGGACAGGCGTTGCCGTGAAATTGAGCCGTACGCCCGGATCCGCAAAAACCGCGCCCCCGGCCTTTGGCGCTCAGGGGCGACAGATCCTTAAGGAACATGGCTTTGACGACAGCGAGATCGAGAGCTTTATTCGCGATCACGTCATGTGGGAGCAACCGAAATAGCGGCGTGATAACCCCTAAATTCAAAATCAGGACTTGCAGTCATCTACTGTCCTTCTGATAGTATGTTCATAGAAACTGCGGCCGACCCTGCCGCCTCAATAAAAAGAGGAACGAATATAATGGTCAAATTCGGTGTAAATCAGTCGGTTGAACGCAAGGAAGATTTTCGTCTCATTACCGGATCAGGCGAGTACACGGACGATATCACGCTGGAAGGCCAGCTGTACGGATATATGCTGCGCTCCCCCGTGGCCCATGCAAAGATTTTGTCGATTGACGTTGATGATGCCCGCGCGGCCCCCGGTGTCGTCGATATCATCCTTGGCGCTGAACTCGAAGCGGACAAGGCGAACCAGCTTCCCTGCATGATCCCGCTCAAGAACCGGGACGGCAGTGACCGTCCCGACCCCGGCCATCCGGTTCTCGTGACTGACAAGGTCCGATATGCGGGTGATAACATTGCCTTTATCGTCGCCGAGAGCCTTGCCGAAGCCAAGAATGCGGCAGAGTTGATCATGTTCGATTTCGAAGAGCTGGATGTCGTAGTCGATACGAAAACCGCAAATGAAAACGGACAACCGTTGGTTCATGACGGTGTTGCGAATAATGTGGCATTCGACTGGGCACAGGGTGACGAGAAGAATATCGACGATGTCATGAGCAATGCAGCCCATGTTACCGAGATCGATCTGATCAACAACCGGGTTGTCGTGAATTCGATGGAACCGCGCGGCCTGATCGCGGACTGGGACGCAGCGGAAGAAAAGATGACAATCCGTATGGGCACACAGGGCGGCTGGGTGCTCCGATCCCTGCTCGCCAATTCCATACTACATGTGCCCGAGGAAAAAGTTCGTGTTATCACCCCGGATGTTGGCGGGGCCTTCGGCATGAAACTCTTCTTTTATTCTGAATGTGCCGCGACGGTCTGGGCATCACGAAAGCTCGGGCGCCCGATTAAATGGATGGGAGAGAGAAGTGATGCGTTCCTCTCCGACACGCAAGGGCGCGATCATGTCACCCACGCCAAACTCGCGTTTGATGCCAACCACAAGATCACCGGCATGATGGTGGAAACAAATGCCAATCTGGGCGCCTATTTCTCGACATTCGGGCCATTGATACCAACCATGGCCGCCGTAAAGGTTATGCCGGGCGTCTATGACATCCCCGATTTCTATTACCATTGCACAGGTGTTTTCACCAATACAGTACCGGTCGACGCCTATCGTGGCGCAGGACGGCCCGAAGCGATCTATGTCATCGAGCGGCTGATGGACAAGGCTGCCCGGGAATTCGGCATCGGACAGGATGAAATCCGCCGAAAAAACTTTATACCCGTGGCTGCCATCCCCTACAAGACGGCAACGGGCTGCGTCTATGATAGCGGCGAGTTTGAGCGGATCATGGATCGTGCGCTTGAAACATCTGGCTGGGCCGACTTTTCCGCTCGCAAGGCGAAATCGGCAGAGAATGGCAAACGCCGCGGGATCGGCATGTGCTATTTTATCGAAGCAACAGCAGGCAATCCGACCGAGAATGCGACTATCCGCTTCGAGGATGACAATCGCGTTACGCTCGCTGTCGGCACACAATCTTCCGGACAGGGACACTCCACGGCCTATGCCCAGATCGTCGCTGAGCGGCTTGGTGTTCCGTTTGAGAGTATCGATGTGATTCAGGGGGACACGGACAAGATCAAGACCGGTGGCGGCACCGGCGGGTCCCGTTCCCTGACGACACAGGGGCCGGCCATTCATGCCGCAAGCGACGAAGTGATTAATAAAGGCAAGGAACTTGCCGGTCATTTTCTGGAGACGGCAGCAGTGGATATCGAATTCTCCGCCGAGGATGGAGAATTTGCGATTGCCGGAACAGACCGCAAGATCGGGATACTGGAACTTGCCCATCGCGCGCGTGGCCTTGGCCAGCTGCCGGAAAACCTTGCAGAGGGCCTCGATTCCGAAGCCAGCTTCACCGTAGAGGCCTTTACCTATCCAAATGGCTGCCATATTGCCGAAGTCGAGGTTGACGAACTGACCGGCGAAACCGATGTCGTCCGCTATGTCATCGTTGATGACTTCGGAACCATCGTGAACCCGGCGCTGGTTCGCAACCAGGTGATCGGCGGCGTGGGACAGGGCATTGGTCAGGCCCTCACGGAACACACCGTCTATAGTGATGACGGGCAGCTTCTGACCGGTTCCTTCATGGACTATGGCATGCCGCGTGCCGATCATGTCCCGGTCGATCTCCTGTATGAAACAATCGAGGTTCCTTGCACCATGAACCCCATGGGCGTAAAAGGCTGCGGAGAGGCGGGCTGTATTGCCGCACCGCCGGCGATCATCAACGGGATCATCGATGCGCTTCAGGAAGTCGGGGTCCGGCATATCGATATGCCGGCGACGCCGCAGAAGGTCTGGGATGCGATCCGAATGGCAAGATAGAAATACAAGAGATTGACAAGGATCTTCATCGATGCGGATGCCTGCCCGGTAAAAGACGAAGTTTATCGCGTCGCCGGGCGGCACCGGCTGGTGACCTTCGTCGTCAGCAACAGCTGGATGCGCATTCCACAGAGCCCTCTCATTGAGCAGGTCGTTGTCGATGACGGTTTCGATGCAGCGGATAACTGGATTGCCGAAAATGTGGCTTCCGGTGATGTGGTCATAACCTCGGATATTCCGCTGGCGGACAGGGCCCTCAAGAAATCCGCTGTTGTCCTTGGCCCTTCCGGCAAGGCGTTTACCGGGCAATCGATCGGCATGTCCCTCGCAATGCGCGATCTCAATGCCCATCTTCGGGAGACCGGCGACATAACCGGCGGCGCACCGCCGTTCAGCAAGAAAGACCGCAGCAGGTTCCTGAATGTGCTGGAAAACACGCTGCAAAAACTGCGAAAGTAAAGGTACTCATTTCCTTCTCTCCACCCTATATTTTCCTCTTGTATATTCTTACATTCTCGCTACTTAATTTGATTGCCGACGAGCCGTTCGTTGAGCGGGGCTACCGTCCCCCAGTCCGGTTGGAGATCATTCATAATGATGTTAGTTCGCACTTATGCGGCGCCTAGCGCCGTTGAAGGAGTTGGTGTATTCGCGGCGGAAAAAATCAGGAAAGGCACCCTGATCTGGCAGTATCAGCCCAGCTTCGACCGGCTTGTCCCGGCGGAGATGCTGTCAACAGCCTCGCCGGTAATTCAGGAGTTTCTCAGGAAATATGCCTATCCGGCCCATGATGAACCCGGCATGCTGGTTATCGAGGTCGATAACGGTCGGCTGATGAACCATTCGGAGGAGCCAAACACGAATTTCACCAAGATTACGGAAGGGTATGCCACACGCGATATCTTGGAAGGCGAAGAGCTGCTTTGCGACTATCGTGAATTTGATCCGGAGTTTGAACTTCTCCCCTCCCTCGTCGCCGAATTTGCCGCCCGCAGCCTCAACAATGGGCATGCGCACGGGACTAACTAACAACACAAACCGTAGCCGCCAAGATATGCGCTTGGCGGCAACAGCTTTTGGGGAAATGAGCTACTTTTGCCTCAAAAGCGCTTACTGTCACCGCATGTCAAAATGCAAAATAGACGTTCCTGCAGCGGCTCAGATGGATAGATCGTTAGCGGAAATCGCTATTTTTGTAATTCCTTCCGTATTCTGTATTTTAAAGCGATGGGCCGGTCATTTTTGATGGATCTACAATCTTGTCGAATTCGGCGGCATTGACATAACCAAGGTCAAGACAGGCTTCCTTGAGCGTCATGCCGTTGTCGAAGGCATGATGGGCGGCATGGCTTGCTTTATCGTAACCAATAACCGGGCTCAGGGCGGTAACGAGCATGAGAGAGTGTTCTACATATTTCTTGATCTGCTCTTCATTAGGCTCCGTTCCGTCAACCAGGAAGCGTGCGAAATTGGTACAACCGTCTCCCATGATGCGAACAGATTGAAGAATTGCATTTATTATTAGCGGCTTATAGACATTCATCTCCAGATAACCGCTGGCCCCGCCAATGCCAACAGATACGTCATTTCCCATCACCTGCGCCGCGATCATTGCAAGGGCCTCACATTGTGTCGGATTGACCTTTCCCGGCATAATCGAAGAACCCGGTTCGTTGGGAGGAATCTTCAATTCATAAATACCGCAGCGTGGGCCGCAGGACAGAAGGCGGATATCATTAGCGATCTTAAAGAGGGAAACAGCAAGCGAGCGGAAGGCACCCGAGAGCGCCACGAGTCCGTCATGTGCGCCCTGAACCGCAAATTTGTTGGGCGCTGTGACAAACGGAAGGCCTGTAAGTTCGGCGATTTTTGCAGCGGAACGCACTGCGAACTCCGGATGTGTGTTGATACCGGTACCGACAGCCGTCCCCCCGAGGGCGAGCTTATAGACTTCCTCCAGAGCATTCTCGATCCGGACGATATCTGCCGCCAGCATCTCTACATAGCCGGAAAATTCCTGACCTAGCGTGAGCGGTGTGGCGTCCTGCATATGGGTGCGTCCGATTTTAATGATGCCGTCCCAGACTTCGGCTTTTGCCTTCAGGCTATCGTGAAGTCTTCGTACGCCCGGGAGAAGCCGGACTTTTGTCTGGATTGCGGCGGACATATGCATTGCAGTTGGAAAGCTGTCATTCGATGACTGGGACATATTCACGTGATCATTGGGATGGATCGGGTCTTTTGATCCCAGAACGCCGCCTGCTATTTCGATCGTTCGGTTTGAAATTACCTCGTTTACATTCATATTTGACTGAGTGCCGCTACCGGTCATCCAGACATTCAGCGGGAAATGCGCATCCAGCTTTCCATCGGCGATTTCGTCGGCCACCTTGACGATCAGGTCACGCTTGTCTGTGGGCAGCAAACCGAGCTCTGCATTCACCAACGCGGCAGCTTTTTTCAAAACGCCATAGGCGTGAATATGCTCAATCGGAATCAAGTCATTGCCAATAGAAAAATACTCCAGGCAGCGTTGTGTCTGCGCCCCCCAGTATTTATCTTCGGGCACCTCAACTTCTCCCATGCTATCAAATTCTTTTCGCATAGTTTCCTCTGTATCCTTGTCCGAGCATATTGTTTCTTTGCGATTCAAGATGACGTCATATTCATCTAAAGAATATCCTTGTTTTTACCCAAGAATATTAGCGATGATTTATATATACCTGTTCATTCAAACAAAATAGGACTCCAGATATTTAAAGCTATATTGCAGCCAACCCAATTAACAGATTTGAAGTTTTTTCTCTCAAGAATTATTTGCGGATGTCAATCGGTGTTCAAAAAAGAAATGGTTTCGAATCCCGGCCGCAATCTAAATGTCCAACACACCCTGTTTTGACACGCTAGCAATGAGTGACGCTTTTATTCTGCGTCAGACCCTAGTTTCATAGCAAGAATTAGGGTCATGGACTTTGATTGTATGCACAGAAGATCGTTGCGAAACAGATTGATTGCGGGACTCTACCTTTTGTATCTGTTTAAAAAGGATGGCGCACCTGAGTAGAGAAAGCTCGAACTATTTGTTCGAAGTGCTTTCTGAATGGAATCAGGTACTTGAGACAATCGACGACCCTGTGAACGATCTTGAAATAGACGTTCACAGGGAGGTTGGATGACGACAAAGACACCTCCCTTCTCCCTCAGACTGACTTTTGAAGAACGCGCTAGGCTTGAAGAGCTGGCTGGAGACATGCCGCTTGGAGCGTATATCCGCCGCAAGGTCTTCGACGGTCAGGGGCTCAAGAAGAAACGTGCACGGGCGCGGTCACGTCGCCCGATCAAGGATGAACAGAAGCTGGCGCAGGTGCTCGCCATGCTTGGGCAGTCGAGGATCGCCAACAATCTGAACCAGCTCGCTAAGATGGCCAATCTCGGTACGCTGCCCGTTCTTCCTGATACGGAACGCGACATTCGGCGCGCATGCGCCGACGTGGCGCTGATGCGGCGGGAGCTTCTTCGCGCGCTCGGCCATCGTACCGATGTGGAGCCGTCATGATCCTGAAAGGATCACAACGAAGCGGCGCAAAGCAGCTCGGGCTGCATCTCCTCAAGACCGAAGAAAACGAGCATGTCGAGCTGCATGATATTCGCGGCTTCATGTCTGATGATGTCGTCGGCGCGCTCCGCGAAGCCGAAGCCATCGCCAGAGGTACAAAGTGCCGACAGTTCATGTTTTCGGTGTCTTTGAACCCGCCCGAGAATGAGCGTGTCCACGTTCGAACCTTCGAAAAAGCGCTGGAAGCCATCGAAGAGAAAAACGGCCTGACGGGCCAGCCGCGCGTCGTTGTTTTCCACGAGAAGGAAGGACGGCGGCACTGTCATGCGGTATGGAGCCGGATCAACCCCGAGACGATGACCGCCAAGCCGATGTCGTTCTACAAGAACAAGCTTCGTGAAGTCTCGCGCCAGCTCTATCTTGAGAACGGCTGGCAAATGCCGCGCGGCCTGATCGATCCAAAGGACCGCGACCCACGCAACTTCTCGCTTGATGAATGGCAGCAGGCAAAGCGGATCGGACGGCATGCGGGCGAATTGAAAGAACTGATACAGGAAGCCTGGGCGACTTCGGACTCAGCTCGCACCTTCGCGCACGCTCTCGAAGAGCGCGGCTTCTATTTGGCGCGCGGGGACCGGCGCGGCCATGTGGCTGTCACCTTCGAAGGTGAAGTCATTTCGATCTCACGGGCAACGGGCAAAAAAGCGAAAGAGCTGCACGCCCGTCTTGGAAAGACCGATGCGTTGAACAGCGTGGATGAAACCCGCAAGCGCATCGCCGAAGATATTCTCCCGCGCATCAAGTCGCATGTCGATGAAGCTCGCGCATCCGCCCGTGTAGAACTCGATCAACTGAACGCGCGCCGCATGGAGATGGCGAAGGCGCATGCCATGGAACGCGCCAAGTTGGACGCAGGCCAGAAGGCTAGGTTTGAAGCTGAAGCCCGCACAAGAGCGGATCGCTTCCGCAAAGGCATGATGGGCCTATGGGATCGTCTGACAGGGAAGCGGGCTCAGCTTGAAAAGCAGAATCAGCTTGAAGTGATGTGGGCGCTTCGCCGCGATCAGGATCAGCGGCAAATGACGATCAACGCGCAACTGCGCGAGCGCGGTGAGCTGCAAGAGGAAATCAATGCTGCACGCACCAAACATGCGCAAGCCCTCCGTGCCCTGCATCACGATGCTGCAAATTATCGCCTGATGCGTCGTGGTGAAGAGCCCAAGGCAAAGACCGCCTTCGAGCGCTTGGATACGCTGCGAGCCGAACCGAAGAAGGAGCCGGAACGTCCCCGTTTCGACAAACTCAAAGAGCGCAAGCCCGAGCGTCAGACCCGTTCCACCACGTCGCCGCAAGATCGTTTGCGCAAACTCCGCGAGCAAAAAAGAGAAGGACCGTCATATGACGGTCCTGATCTCGACCGATAACCATCCCTAGAACAATGAAAGCTGACGCGCGGCTTCTTCGCGCTTCTTCCATTGCGGAGTCTGCGCTTCGTGCTCAAGCCACGCGAGCACGTAGGCAACGGCCCCGCCATATTCGTCCGTGACATCGCTGTGCAGATAGTGCGAGCGATAGCCTGTCTCGGTGATGGGTATTATCCCATCGCCGATAACGTTGACTTCGATGTGGTCGAACGTCGACCACTGATGTCGATGATAGCTGATGCTTATCACGACACCGCGCCAGTCGATCTGACTGGTGACTGGGGCGCTCATGAGCGCCCCGCGTCGTTTGCAGGTGAAGCCGTGTCTTCCAGCGGCTCGCGCAAGACGATGCGACCGCCGACAGGCAGGGATTCGAGCTGAAGCGTGTAGCCTTTGGCGTCCTTGTGCATCCAGGCTGCGCCGACTTTGTTCCAGAAGGATTTGTCGCCTTTCTGGGTGACGTACCACGCCAGAAACTCAGGGGCGCGGAACTCGCGTGTGCGCTCTTGCGCGGTTTGGGTGTTGTTGCGTGCCATGATTGATCTCCTTTGTTCGGGTTGGCTTGCTAACGCCCCCCGATGAGACCGAAGGCAAAGGATCGCCGCGTCATGTCCAACACGGGTGAGGCCTCCGCCGAACTGGTGCGGGCAGGATATTGATGCGCGATCCGCGTTCGGTCAGGGGAAAGGCGAATTGCTGCAAGCCGTGCGCGGGCAAAGGTCCGTTCATGCTGCGCTGGCTGCCGACACCGAATGCCTGTTCACGCGTTTTTCAGCGCCACCTTCCGCTAGATTTCTGGTGCGTTACCCCGATCCATCAGCGCCTTCACTGGGCCATGGATGATGTGTGCGAGGGCCGAAAGGCCCTGAACGGTTCGGGGCCTCCTGACAATCAACAGGAGGTGACGATGAGACTCATCACACGCTTCGATGCAGCATCGCGCAGCACAGCCGAACTGCATGCTCTTTTACGCGAGGCTTTCAACGCCTTTGCTTCCGCTCCTCGCGGATCGATTGAACGCAGCAATGCTCTTGCATCGCTGCACAATATCGAGGCCGAACTGGTGGTCCGCCCGCCAGGTCTTTGAGGCCATCAACGCGGCTGGCCAGATGGCCAGCCGCGAATCGTTGCCGTGAAGCACATTCGGAGCTTCGTGCTCACAGGCACAGATCGAGTAAATTTTCACATGCCTGGATCGTTCTCTAGAGAACTCGCAGGCCGCTTTGCCTCGATCAATCTGCTGATGTATGAATTTCGGCGCAGCAAGAATTCTTCAAGGCGAGCCTCATAGTCAATTGGAACCGCATTTCGGATTGAGGGGCGTTCGGACAATCTTTGCCGCCAAGCGGTCAGATTGTCAGATTCCTCCATAGCGACGAATGAACCAATCTGATCAAAAACGTCAAAGTAACGGAAAACTGGCCCCATAGCCGCATCAACAAGACTGAAATCATTTCCGTCAAACCAGGGAGTCCCCACCAATCTTTCATCGAGTCGTGAGAACTTCGTAACAAGGTCGTCGATTTTCTTCTCAAATGCGTCCTTGTCTTTAGCGTTATAAAAACCGGCGATATCGTTTAGGATTGCTGAACTAAATTCTATCCAAGAACGATGCTCCGCGCGTTTGAGGGGATCGGATGGATGAAGATTGTTTGACTGCGTTTCCTCAAGATATTCTAAGATAACTGCCGACTCAAAAACACTTGAATCACCGACTCTCAGTACCGGCGTTTTGCCCAGAGGAGAAATCGCCAAGAACCAATCTGGCTTGTTCGACAGATCTACATAAGAGCGCTCAAATTCTACGTTCTTCTCCGCCAACGATATCGCTGCGCGCTGCACATACGGGCATAAATGGTGCGAAACTAAGATCAACTTCTCGCTCATGTTACCGCTCCATTGTTGCTGGATAAAACAGGTAGCGGTCGTGACCGAACAAGCGCCCAACGTCCATCGCCGAGCATGAACTGAACAATCGCCAAGAGTGTAAGATATGCAGGATACTCCCATCCGCCATTCTCGTATCCGAACATCCATCCATTGCCCCAGTGAGCCCAAGTCGCTCCCGCCAGTATTGGGGCCAGCATAAGCGCCACCCAACGGGCCTGAACACCAAGAACTAAGAGGATGCCACCCACTGCTTCTCCGGTAAAAACAACGTACGCGAACGATCCGGGCAAACCGATGGATTCGAAGAAGCTTGCAGTGCCGGCGAGCGTGAAAATAAACAGTTTCAGCCAAAGACTGTGTGCTATGAACATTGTTCCGAGTGCGACACGAAGCAGAAAAATTGCGGTTGCGTTGAGGTCGTCTTGATCCATAAGGGGCATCCTTTCGTTTCTAAAAAATATACATGCATCTGCATGCAAAGTCAACTTTCATGCAGATGCATGAAGTGTTAGGGTGTCCCCATGTCAGATCGCCCTAGCCCTAATGCCGTGTCAGCGTGGATTGCCCTGGTAAAAGCTCACCAAGCCGCCATGGGCACGGTCGAGTCAGCATTGAAAGAAGCGAATTTTCCTCCGCTTCAGTGGTATGATGTTCTCTTGGAGTTGGAGCGCGCAAAAGAGGCTGGCCTACGCTTGATTGAGCTGGAAGAAAAATTGCTTCTCAAACAGTATGGGGTGTCGCGGCTGACCGCTCGACTTGAGGAAAGCGGGTTGATCGAGCGAAAAAAATGTCCAGACGATAGACGTGGCCAAGTAGCCACGATAACCCGCAAGGGAATTGACGTCCGTAAAGCGATGTGGCCGACATACTCACGCGCAATTCAAAAAGCGGTTGGCGTACACTTGACTGACAAGCAAGCTGAAAGTCTTGTTGGATTGCTAGGCAAGATCGATCCGCGCGAATAGTTCATCGACTTGATTGGCATTCGCCAGCGCACACCTTATCCGATCAGATTGTGTTCTCACCCCGTCGTACTGATCAGACAGGCTGAAGCCTATGCAGGAAATCGGCGGCGCGCTGGGCATGGGCGGCGGCGCTGAAGATCGCGCGCTTGTCGTTTTGCAGGACCTTGAGCCAGCTCTGAATATACGCCGCATGATCGGCACGCGGTTCCGGCGCGAGTTCAAGGTCAGCGCATAAAAATGCTGCACCAAGTTCGGCGACAAGCTCTTCGCGCGCATAGCCTTCATCGCCCCAACGCTTGCGGCCAAATTCGCGGTCAAGCCGCTTGGGGTGTTTGGTCCAGTGGGTCAGCTCGTGCGCCAAGGTTGCATAATAGGCTTCGGGACTCCTGAAGGTCTCGAAGTACGGCATTTGCACATGGTCACTGCCGCCGCTGTAATGGGCAGAGTTGCCGCCGTGGCGGATGTCTGCGCCCGTGCTTGTAAAGAATTCCTCCGCATGCTGGATACGCCGCGCGGGATCGATGATCGCTTTCGGCTTGGTGTAGTAGTGTTCGGGCAAGCCTTCGATCTGCTCGACACTGAAGACGCTGTATCCCTTCATAAAGGGGATTTTGCGCTCCTCCTCGCTGCCGTCGTCCTGCTCTTCGGTTTTGGTGATCGTATTCGCATAGACAACGAGATTGCCCCGCTCGCCTTTCTTTACGTGAGCGCCAAGCTCTTTCGCCTGCTTGAAGGTCATCCAGTACGGTGAGAGATAGCCCGCCTCGATGCTGGCTCCCCAAAGCATCAGTATATTGATGCCGCTATAAGGCACGCCGTTATGGCGTAGTGGCTTGGTGATTTTGCCTTCCATGTTGCCAGCGCTCCATGGCTTCAGCCATGTCAGCTCGCCTTGCTCAAGGTCGGCAATGATCTTGTTGGTGACCCTTTCATAAATGTCGGTTTTCATCTGTGTCCCCCTTTCTTGGGTAGTCGGTTGCGCATGCAACCGGACTAGGCCCGCGCCGATGAGCGGGGGGACGGCCGTCCAGACCGAAAGCCATGGAAGAGGTGCGGGCGCAGGCGCAGCCGAGCCACGGGCCATGGCTTTCGCCCGAAGCCAAAGCGAAGGGCTTGGTCTTGACGGAGGACGGGGCCGCAGGCCCTCGAAACGAAAAGAAAAGGAATTCAGCCCTTCAGGGCTGTCAGATGATGCGCAAGGGATCGAAGCCGAATGGCCGAGACAGCTTGCTGGCTCGGTTCACGAGAGCCCGATCCAGCGGGATGCGCCAATTTACTTGATTTGGTATTTCAGGCGTCTCTGCACAAAAGCAGGTTTTGATCCTTCAAGAATCTTGACTATCACGTCGTTAATTCTAGGATTCTCAATCGATCCCGATTCATATGAGAATTTGTAGCCAGCAGCCTTATCTAATGAAACGTAAAGGATTTGCTCAGCATCCGCGCCAACGGCAAGGTTCGGATTATGTGTTACCAATATGACCTGACGGTTCTTTTTCGCCTGTCTGATGCATCTAGCGAGAACGCTGAAAATGCTGTCGTTATCGAGGTTATCCTCGGGCTGATCTATGATGAGCGGTGTCTTCTCCTTATCTAAATGAAGATAAAACACCAAAAGGAGCAGGCCTTTCTCGCCAGGAGATAACTGGTTTAGATTCTTGCCGCCCAGTCGTAACTCATAGCGCGCATCAAAATATTCTAAAGAAAACAGTAGATCGTATAGGCGCTTAATGTCCTTGACTTGCTTGCCGACATCTTCAGTTCGTATGTCTTCAATGATACTTTTGGCAAAAACAAGAACGCTTTCAACATCGTTCCAATCCGTTTCCGCCATCCGCGACTCTAGTTCGGCCTCACCTTGGGCCGTTCCGCGAAACGGACCGCTCGAAGCTTGGTTTACAAGATCAAAAAACTGCTCGGGGAACTCGTGCATTGAAACAAACGAAGCATCTATGGTCACTTCGAATTCGTCGGATCGAACAGATTCCAAGCGCTCCTCAACACTGGATTTCAGCGCTTCATAGAATGCCCGCACCTTAGTTTTTGCCTCAAAGATCGAACGGGCAATATCATCTCGATCCGCGCGTTTTGCATCCAGTTTGGCTGTAAGATCGTTCTCAATATAACGTATGCGGTTCTCGATATCCTTTATGGTTCCNGGTTTGGGACTCTCGTCCTCTCCCATGACCGCAGTCATCTTAGCGGTCAGATCAGATAGCGCCTGAACATAGCGCTGATAACGGCGTTGCGGNGCAGATAGCGTTTCCTGNAATCCCTTCAATTTTTCNGAGAGNAACTGATGAGCGCGGCGGAGGTCGGGAACGGAGACNAANGATGTAAGGTCNGTTTCATCCGTGATCGTTAAGTTNTTGTCTGCCTCAAGNTTTTTGATCGCCGAAGANGTCGCCGTGATTTTTTCATCTATCGTNGTTGTATTGATTTGATGCGTGACGATTGCATCNACATCCAGACCAAAGCGCTTNCAGGNAGCCCGCAGTTCNTCCTTCGAATTCTTNATCTGCGAATCGAGCCCTGTNACTGTCTCTTTAATATCGCNTAANCCAACAAGATCNCTCTTGAAAGACGACAGCNGCTCGACNGCNTCCTTACCTNGNANTTCTAGCTCCGATTGGCTCTGCCTGACTTTTTCGATCTGGTCTGCAATCGCNTTTTGTTCATCAGATTCACCTTCNGGCTTAGCAACNTCAGAAGGNTTTGANGCCTCTAGGACGCGGTACTCTTCTTTCTTTTGCTTAAGNTGCTCTTCGAGNGCNGCCTTTGTCGTNGGATTGGCCTGTTCTTCTAGTTCCACGATTTCNATGTTCAGCTCACGAAGACGNACCTTTAATGAGCTTATATCGCTTTTGCTTTGNGCGGTTTTTANTTCCTCTAGTTCNGANAAGGTCGATNTNCCCATTCGATCCGACTCTTCAACATGTGAGAAGACGACTTCCTCAATCTCTTCCCTAAACGCNTTCACCTCTATTTCGTTGGTCAGACTCTCAAAGTAGTTCTGAGGGAGATATTTCACGACCTCGGGTTTNCGTAGATCGACNTCCTGATCAAGTCGCTTCTCGGGCTTCGCNCCGCTGGCCCAGGTCAGNGTNCCGAGAAAGTTCTCGGCNAAACCCTTCTGACGAAATTTTCGGTTCTGNGTTTTGTCTGTNAGAAANGAAAAATGCTCAGATTGCCGAGACTCCCCAAGCAGACCTANGATGTCGGCAACGGCGCTCTTGCCGCTTCCTTTGTTGCCGATGATNGCNGTCAGTTCGGGATTGAATGGTATGAGAACGTCCTNGAACCATGAACCGTTATTTCCTTTATAGCCAGCCACGTGATCGATNCGAAGTTCNGTAATGAACCGTGTTGCNTCTTGATCCTGCCGTTGAAGAACGGTCGGCTGCTCGCCGATATGAACGCGCCCCTTCGGTTCGAAGANNGTNTGTCTTAGCCCNCGAAANGTTNGGTCGGCCTTGATCCAAGTTGCCTCGTAGCCAGCTTCATCCCCTGACAATCTCGNAAGCTCATCNAACGAATGAGCGTCAGACCCCGAGAAGACAGGCTTTGGCTCGGAGCGTGTNCTGTCCTCGTACCGATCCTCTCTCAGGAAATAGNCCGTGTTCTTTGATGATCCGAAAAAGGCATCACTCGCCTTATCAAGTTCATCGGATATGGAGAGGCTTCTAGGAGAANTTGTNTCCGCGCCTCTCAAGCCATCGTTGTTGGCTGCGGTAACAATCATGTAAGCNGNACGGTCGGGAAAGACCGCTTCAAGNGCTTTTCGTAGCTCCGTTATGCTAACNGTNGCCTGCTCGTAGTCAGTTCTCGAAGCGAGTTCACCACATCGCACGCGCGCACCGTCCCGTGTAATGTGCGTTAGTAGATCACTCAGCAAGGTCGCNAANTTANCTTNCGTAGCTGCTTTCGGATCAATCAGAACATGCGTATGAACATGTCGCGCGTCCTTACTGATTGTCTCGGTCAGGCGAAATTCTATGTTGGGAATAAAGAGCTTTTTACCNTCAGGGAAAGCATCNTGATAGGCTCTCGNNACAGNAAAATAGCAATCGAAAGAGAAGTANTCNGTAATNCCNAATACCTGAACATCCGAANNTTCGAGAGTTTCGACATAAGACTTTAAATTGGCCTCATTGGCTTCACCGAAACTGTTCGCTAGCTTTGTGCCAGGTGCATGCAGATGAAGATCCCAACGGCGCCAAAGTGAACCAAATCTATTGNTCTCGTTACTCATCCCGCCTTCCTTTCCACAAGACGGGCTTGCTGNGGATCGTACACGTAGCCCTTGATGCTACCGTCTTTGATCCGCTCGACGGCTTCATCNACCACATTGAACGGCACAAGNAACCACTCGCGNGGGACAACAGGATTNCCNAAGCGNTCCTTGATNTCNATGTCGAGNCGGGCNGGATCGAAGATGCGGTGAATCAGGTTTTCGAGCTTNGTTCGGTTGATNTTGTAGAGTTCATAGGTCGCNACGACCTCGACNTCAGCGAGCAAGAANGTGGCGTCNATCTTTGCATTGGCGATGCGCCGNTCGACCTTTCCACTTGTTACGCCGATCTTGTGGAGCACGTTGCGATGNTCCTNCACTATCGGAAGGTCAGACTTGCTGCGGAGTACATAGATNGTGCCGCTNGCCTCATCGCCNTCAGCCGTNTGGTCGGCGAAGAGCGGTCCTGCTGAGGAGTCCGTAATNCGACGGCCNGCATCATCCTTGTGAAGCGCNCTCTGTANGGAGCGCATNAGCATATTGCTCTCGGTTCCGTTGTCGAAGATCACGCGCAGACGGGCATCCGTCATGCCTTGTGCCGTCAGGAACGCTTCGTCCATCTCGGCAACATANGCNTTTTGTCCTCCTACAATGAANAAACGTCCTGGCGCGATCTCGGCCTTGCGTTCAAAGGGCCGTGTCGTTCGCATGCCTGTATCAATTTCGTTCTGAACCTGNTCGAACAANGGCTTGAACCGTTCGAANTCTTCACACNTCTGGCGATTGGCNATCTCTTCCGCCGCCTTCTTTTCAGCGCTGGACCTCACATGNCGTAGTTCGGTGATGTCCGAAGNTTCNGCNTCGACGCCGAGTTCGGCCAGAAGCGCTTCNTCATCCATATCNTCNNCNATAGANGCNGCNACNGGNNCGCTNGCNTCAAGCAANCCGNCTATNGTCAATCGGTTCGAGAAGNTGCCTGAACTCNCCAAGCTCTCTCAANCGATCAAGNCGAACCGCGTANAGCCGTTCGAANATGTCNTTGTCTTCGCCGTGCTGCGGTGGANNNCCGTGCTCNTCGACGAACCGNTGNATTTCTTCNAACCCNGCGATGACACGCTCNTCCTGNGGCGTTCTCGCNGNNACCTTCTTNGCCTCGACCTCGACCCCGAGTTCGGCAAGNAGCGCATCGTCTTCNTCNGTAAACTGCTTAGCCATCNGNNGCCTCNGNNTTCATNCGNGCCANATANGCNACNCCTTCNGCCATGCGNTTNTCCCACGCATCNGGNGAGGTGATNGACGGCAGCCTGCCGCGNTCCTGTTTGAANTTNAGCGCCCGCTTGGCCAGATCACGCGCCTCTTCNGGCGTNAGNTGNACNTTCTTCGCGGAGATGATGGCCGCAACCTGTTTCAGACTTTCCTCGCTCATCGTCTTGGCGAGGATCGCGTAGGCTTCGCTGAATGGATTGATGCGGTCGATCAGGTCGATGTCGAGTTCACGAACATCCATCGCAAACTTCCGCACACCGTCGATCAGAGCCGTATTGGCTTTGTCCTCGCCGTCGTCATCCTTGAGCGCTGCCTCCTTGGCCTTCTGGGTCAGGTTGAGCGCGGCGATGGCGTGCTGGCGGACAGCTTCCTGATCTTCGTCATCCAGCTCAGGGTATTTGTCCTTGATGATCTTTCCTATGCGGACCTGCGTCAGCTCTTCGGGGACAAGCTCTTCGTCGAACATGCCCCGCTCCACAGTCGGCTTGTCCTGTACGAAGGCGGCGATCACCTCGTTCAGGTCCTCCTGACAGATGCGCTCGGCTTCTTCGCTCTTTGGCTCAGTAAGCCCCTTGATCTCGATCTGGAACTGGCCGCTCTCTTCGTTGAAGCCGACATTGCATTCGCCTTCTTTGTAACCGCCTTCGCCATAGTCGAAGCCCTCGACAGGAGCACTGTCAGGGCGCTTCGGGGTGAAGTTGAAACGAGGCGCGAGAACCTGTTCCATCAACAGGCTGGCGGCGATAGCCTTGAGCGTGTCGTTCACAGCTTCGGTAACGGCATCTTCTGATGCATCGGGTTCAGCAATCAGGTTGGTGAAGCGGGCGCGGCTCTTTCCAGGGGCGTCGCGGGTCGCTCGCCCAATGATTTGAACGATCTCGGTCAGGCTGGCGCGATACCCGACCGTCAGCGCGTGCTCGCACCAAACCCAATCGAAGCCCTCTTTAGCCATGCCAAGGGCAATGATGATGTCTATATGATCGCGGTTGTTCTTCTGGGCGGGGTCTTTCAACGCTGCCGAAACCTTATCCCGCTTGGCGGCTTCGTCATCGACCAGATCGGCAATCCGCAGAATGCGTCCGTCCGATGTCTTGACCAACTGGAAGCCCGTCGCGGGGTCCGTACCTTGCCAGTCGCCCAACTCATCGATGATGTGCTCGACTTCCCGATGCTTGTCCTTGGTGCTCTCGCGGGAATTGACACTCGGGATGTGGATGATGGTCTTCTCGTTCGGGTCGAGAACCTTGAGAATGTCATCCGCATACGCGCCCGAGTAGAAGAAATAGCCGATGTCGAGCTGCTTCAGGTATTTGTAGCCGTTGAGCTGCTCATAATAGGTGTAGGTGACCGTATCGAACTTGGCTTCGTCGTGCGGCATGAGCACGGGTTCGGCATCGCCTCGGAAATACGATCCCGTCATCGCGACGACATGAACCTTGTCCCGTCCGATCAACTCGGTGAGCTGCGCGCCAAGCTTGTTCTCAGGGTTTGCGGAAACGTGGTGGAATTCATCCACGGCGATCAGGCAGTCATCGAAAGCCTCAATGCCGAACTTCTCAATGGCGTTTCGGAACGTCGCATGGGGACAGACGAGTACCCGATCCTCGCCCTTGAGGAACGCCCCAACCGAGTCTGCTTTGCTACCGTCCGATCCTGGCGCGTTGCAAAGGTTCCACTTAGGCTCGACATGCCAGTCGGTCCAAAAACCAAACTTGGATAGCGGCTCGTCGGCGAAGCTCGACCCGATGGACTTTTCGGGGACGGTGATGATGGCCTTGCGCAAACCCTGATTGTGCAGCTTGTCCAGAGCCACGAACATCAGCGCACGGCTCTTGCCCGATGCGGGCGGTGACTTGATCAGCAGATACTGCTCGCCACGCTTCTCATAGGCGCGCTCCTGCATCGGTCGCATACCCAGCTCATTCGATTTGGTCGAATTGCCGTTCTGGGCATAGGTGACGGATACGGAGGGGGCGGTTTCTTTGCTGCTCATTGGTTATGCTTTCATTCGTGTATTCGTTTTCTTCAAATCGTTCGCAGCCGTCATCTTGGTGTAGAGTTCGAACAGCTTCTCTAATCTCTCTGTATCGTTCTTGAAGCGACGACCGATATAGATGCGTTCCAGAACTTCATCGTTGCGGTCGTGCGCAGCACGAAGATCGTCTGGCATCTTCTCAGGATCGTAGAGGTCCGCGATGGTTGCCGGAAAATGAGCCTCACGAGCAAGAAGGATATCCTCGGCGGAACGGGTCAGGTCCTCTTTGTTCTTCTCCGTCAGTTTGGGAAGCGGAAAGGTATTCCAGCCCAGAGTGTTAGAATAGCGCAGCCTAGTCTCTAGCTGACCACAAACAGTAGCCACCCAGACCAAATGAACCCTGGAAGATAAGAGCGCCAAAGACCAAACGGGCGCATCATACATGGCGAACGCAAGGTTAGTGACAACCGATTGATTGTCGAGAAGCCCCGCCTGCAAATATTCTCTGCCTTCAGAGGAAACACCTGGCAGAATAATTGTATGATTTCGAGACGAGTGCATCTCTCTAAATTGATGCGGACGAGCTGCCATCTTTTGTGTACCCTTGTCTCGACTGCTAGACCGCATCACTCGTACTGCTTCGATTCGATCACGAATAGCGGGTACAGAAATCGCTTCCTGCAAATCGCAATCCTCGACCCAAATACAATGTCGCTCGTTACCACGAATAAATTCAGCAGACCCAAAAACTCGGCGTGTCAATCGGCGCCTTTGAATTTCAGCCAGTTGCATGCCTTCGAGCTCTTGCGAGCTTAAAA
>PAKP01000005.1 GCA_002706985.1 Sneathiella sp.
GACCCGAGGGCGAGCAGGCTCAAGGTGACATTCTGCATATCATCCGTGGTCAGTTCGGCCAGCATGTCACGTATACGCGCTTCCGACGCCTCGAACCGGTCGGCGAAGGGTTCAATGCTGGCAACATCCGGCACATTCGACATCTCGCCCAGAATGCTCGCCACCAGATTGCCCTCGGCGCGCAGTGACAGGAGGACATGCAGGTTGTTCGCCCCGTCGAGGATGAGCTTGCCAAGTTCCGTGCCCGATTGCCGGGCCTCGTTCTGGAAGCTGGTCTCAAGATTTTTGACCACATCGACGACGGCCTTGGAATAGACCGTATGAAAACTCTCATGGGCGAGCCGCAGAAGATTTCCCTTCTGCACCAGCCGCGGGGAAAGAGTTGTATTCTGCCCTTCCGGCGTCTGCCAGAGTTCCTGCTCCTTCAGGATGAAGACATTATCGAGGCCACGTCCGAAATCGATGATATTCTGCGCAAGCTCGACAAAGGCCGGTTCCCCCGCCTGCGCCGCCCAGGTTGCGACATTCTGCTCGATCTCCGCTTCCAGATCGTTATAGCGGGTTTGCAACGGCCCGAAGCTGTCAAGATCGGAAGCCAGGATCACCTCCGACAGGACCCCTTCCAACTCATCGATGCGATCGCCGAATTCAAGGAACTCGCCGACTTTTTGCGTCGAGTTTTCCACGAGGTCGGAGATATACACATTGCTCTTGGCGGAGAGCCATTCCCCCTGCATGACGAAATCGAACACCGCATCGTCGATCATCGGCTCCATTTTAAGGAGAAACGCCTCATGCAGCCGGCTGAGCTGATCGGTCGCGGCATTGCGTGCCTCCCGCTCGGAGAGCTTCGTTTCAACAGCGGATTTAAGCTCATCAAGACTCTCGACCAGTTGCTGCTCAATCTCGCGAAGGGTCGAGACACTCTCCGTATCTCCGTATATATCGCGAGATCTCTCCGTCAGCGCCGACAGCTCGAACGCGCGGCGGTTCAGATCCGAGACCGATTTCTTGTGATCCTCAAGCGTGAGGTTCGCCATCAAATCCGGCGCTGAGGCCGAGATTTCTGCACTTTTCTGCGCAAGCTGCATGGCCGTCTCGATCTCGGGGAGGCTTTGATGCGCAATCACCTCCGTCGATTTGGAGACATGATCGAAGGAATACCAGGCAATAATCCCGGCGACGACACTCATTCCTGCCAGAAAGCTGAGCGACAGGATCAGCTTGCCATTAATCCCGAGCGATGGCCCCGTGGCCTTCTCCGTCGTTGCGTGTTCTGCAGGTGAATGCTCTGTCATTTCGGCAGCCGATCAATAGCCCGGAACGAGCCATCCCCCTTCAATTCGGTCAGGAACACGCGGTTGAGCCCCTGATTGTCTCCCGGCCCGAACAACAGCTCAAGCCCGTCGATGTCGAACCTCCGCGTCGTCTCTACCTTTTCCAGAAACGCCTCTCGCGTGACGTCCGGCCCCAGCTCTTCGAGCACCGCCGCAACGAACCGTCCGGCGAGATACCCCTCCAGGGAGACAAAGCCGGTTTCCAGCGCCGGGTTAAAGGCCGTCAGGGCCTTCTGGTAGCTCTGTACCAGCGGGATATCCGTATCGTCCGGAAAGGGCACGACCTGCGTGACATAGACGCGCCGTCCATCGCCCTCCAGCTCCGCCGAGAGCGCCTTCGAGCCGACGAAGGAGATATTCATGAAGATCACATCTAGGCCGAGCTGCCGCGCGAGCTTTATAAAGGTGGCGCTCGCCTTGTAAGCGCCGATCATGGCGACCGCCTCGGG
Source organism: Sneathiella sp. (assembly GCA_002706985.1). Classification (GTDB taxonomy): domain Bacteria; phylum Pseudomonadota; class Alphaproteobacteria; order Sneathiellales; family Sneathiellaceae; genus Sneathiella. Next base: position 1,787 of record PAKP01000005.1, read on the forward strand.
GTTATGACTCCGGATCGCCAGCAGGGCGCGCTTGACCGCCGTCGTATTGCGCATATAGCGTCCCTCACCGGCAAGCTCCAGCCCCCGTTTCTCAAGGGCGGCCTTCACCCCGTCGAGACCGGCACGGCCAAAGCTGTCATCCTGATAGAAGGCGGCGATCCGCGTGATCCCGAGGTCCTCTGTCAGATGCTCGACCCAGGCTTCTGTCTCCTCCGCGTAGGACGCGCGGATATTGACGATATTTTTGGCAGAGGCTTCACGCAGGAAACCGGCGCCCGTAAACGGACCGATGAGAGGAACCTCTTCCGCCGCCGCAATCGGGGCGATGGCCTTGCTGGTGGGCGTACCGACACAGCCGACCAGCGCAAAAACCTTGTCGTGACCGATCAGCCGGTTGACATTGACAATGGCTTTCGCCGGCTGATAGCCGTCATCATAGGAGATCAGCCGGAGCTTGCGCCCCGCCACACCGCCGTTGCGGTTCACCTCCTCAAAGGCGGAGAGAACGCCGTTGCGCATTTCCTCACCGAGTTGAGCGGAAGGCCCTTCAAAGGCGGCGGTCTGCCCGAACAGGATTTCATCCGGCGCAACCTGCGCCTTTGCCTGATGAATGAACAGCAGCAGGAACAGAAGAACGACGGAAGACAGAGGTCTGAGAAGAAACTGTGGCACCGTACCCTGATATTCCCCCGTAACAGGCCGTCGTCTCCGACTGCACCCCTGAAAGCTTCAATTGAGTAGACGGAACCCGCCTCCGACCATGACGAGCAATGCTAATCAATTCGGAAGCCGAATTGAAGATTTTTCTAATGGCGATGTTGAAAAGCACTCATTGGATTGACAAAACTAGCAGAAATATGCGGTCTTGACAGCTGTCCGCATTCAACGCAGGAATGGCCCACGGTTGCGCTTGACACTCCCGCGTGAAAGACTTACAACGCCTAGGCTTTTGGCGACACATCACGTGATCAGGGGCCTGGTGGCGGAGTGGTGACGCAGCGGATTGCAAATCCGTCTACACCGGTTCGATTCCGGTCCAGGCCTCCAGTTTTTCCCGCATATTCCCCGTAAAATTCTCACAATAGCGACGCAAGATGCGTCCTGTCTCCGGCGCGTCCTGTCGATGCGCCTCTTTCCTGTCCGGCAATGAGGAGACACCGATGTATATCTTGATTGGAATTTTGCTGCCCTGGCTGTTGTTTTTCATGCTGGGCCGCACGATGGAAGGGATCATCTGCCTGATCCTGCAACTGACAGTTCTGGGCTGGCTGCCCGCCGCCATCTGGGCACTGGTCACGCTGCACCGCTCGCGCCCTTCCAGCGCCCGGCCAAAGGCCGACAAACCCGGCAAATAACGGCCTGATGCGGCGCGCGCAGCAGCGGCTTTCCTATTCGACAGATTGCCAATCCGTACAAGGTTGGGTAAGCTGGCCCCAGTTTTATTTTTGAGAGGGGTGGCCTTCATGCGACTGATCCTAGCGATCCTTTTACCGTTTCTTGTCTTCTTCACCATCGGCAAGCCGTTTCAGGGCATTCTCTGCCTGATCCTGCAGATCACGCTGATCGGATGGATCCCGGCGGCGATCTGGGCGGTCTATGCGCTCAGCCAGTATAATACGGACAAGAAAATCGCCCAGGCCCACGGCCGGGAATAGATGCCCGCGCCTTTTGCGCCCGGATGCGCGTTTTTTTGACCAAAAACTGAAATCAAGGCTTGGCAGGCAAAGGCGCAATTGCTATAAGCCGCCAACCCGCTATAGTACGGGCCCTGATCCCCGATAGCTCAGTTGGTAGAGCAGCTGACTGTTAATCAGCCTGTCACAGGTTCGAGTCCTGTTCGGGGAGCCAATTCAAAAGCCTTCGGAAGCAATTCCGGAGGCTTTTTTCATGCCGCCGCGACCGGCTTTTCATGCAGCCCGTCGATCGCCATTTTCAGCATCACCTTCGCCGCCGGGGACATGACCCAGTCTTTGCGGGTAATGATGCCGACCGGGCGCAGGATATTCGGCTTTTCAAGGGGGATCGCGACGAGGCCGTCCATCCGGATCGCGCTGAGGTAGGAGGAGAGAATAATCCCGAGCCCGGCGCCCGCGGAGACGAGCGAAGCCGCCGTCTGGACCAGCGCCGGCTCCAGGATTGGCTTCAGCGTGATGCCGGTGCCTTCCAGCGCCGCATCGATGCTCTGGCGGACGCCGGTATCCGGCGACAGGACGATGATTTCCTCCTCCATGATCTGATGCCAGGACAGCGATTTCTCCGACGCCAGCGGATGATCCTCCGTGGCCAGCAGCATCACCTCATCGCTATAAATCTCCTGATAGGAAAGGTTGCCCATCACCGGCGGCCGCGAGCCGATACCGAAATCGGCCTCGCCGGAGCGCACGCTCTCCACCACCGTGTTCCAGATGCCGTCCACCACCTGCACCCGCACCTTCGGATAGCGTCGCCGGAAGGCCACCACGATCGGCGGCAGCTGGTTCGCCGCGACGGAGGGAAAGGCTGCAACCGTCACCTTCCCCTGCTCCAGTTCCGCAAGGTCCCGCATATGGCGCACCGCTGCGTCCATATCCAGTACCACATTCTCGGCCAGCGGCAGGAATGCCTTGCCCATCTCGGTGAGGGCGACCTGCCGGGTGCTGCGGGTGATCAGCTTTACTTTCAGCTTCTCCTCAAGCTGCCGGATCAGCAGGGAGAGCGACGGCTGCGTGATGTGAATTTCCTCCGCCGCCTTGGTGAAATGCAGATGCCGCGCTACCGCGACAAAGGCTCTGAAATGCTTATCCATATTGCTCCATTAATTTATAGTATTTTCATATAAATAACTGAATAATTATTATTTATCATATTAATGCAACGGATATAAGCTCCTTCTTGCTAGCGCTGAGAGGGAGCCATGATAACAAGAAAAAAACCAATGATCCTCGCTGGCTCGGACGTTGAGGGACTGGGAGGTAAACTCAGCATCACGAATCCGGCGAATGGCTCCCTCATCAGCGAGCTTCGCATGGCCTCAGCCGAGCAGGTCGACCTCGCATTCGAGAAAGCAACGGCCGCTATCCGGAAAAATGACTGGTTCGCCCGTCCGCCGCATGAGCGCGCCTCGGTGCTGTTCCGGACCGCCGAGCTGATGCTGGAACGCAAGGACGAGCTCGCCCATTTGCAAACATCGGAAAATGGCAAAACGCTGAAGGAATCGCTCGGCCAGGTCAGCGCCGCCGCCGGGATCATCCGCTATTTCGCCTCGGTCTGCGAGACAGTTGAGGGGGAAACGCCGCCGCCGCGCGGCCCCTATCTCTCCGTCACCACCTATGAACCACTCGGCGTGGTGGCCGCTATCACACCATGGAATTCGCTGCTGACCATGGCGGCCCAGAAACTGGCCCCGGCCCTCGCCGCTGGCAATGCGGTTATCCTGAAACCGTCGGAACTGACCACGCTGGTCTCGATCGAGCTGGCCCGAGCCTTCGTGGATGCAGGCCTGCCAGAGGGGTTGCTGAGTGTTCTCCCCGGCGACTCTTCGACCGGCGAGGCGATTATCAATCATCCGGACCTTGCCATGGTCTCCTTCACCGGTGGCACCAACGCCGGGCGCGCCATCGCCAGCGCCGTGGCGGGCCGCTTCATCCCGACCATTCTCGAGCTTGGCGGCAAATCGCCGACCATCGTTTTTGCCGACGCCGATCTCGACAAGGCCGCCGCCGATGTGTCTTCCGCGATTTTCGGCTCCGGCGGGCAATCCTGCGTTGCCGGATCGCGCCTCTTTGTCGAGAAAAGCATCTATGACGATTTTCTGGACCGGCTCGTCGCCGTCTCGAAGAAGCTGAACGTCGGCCCGCCGCTTGAGGATGCCAGCAATATCGGCCCCATGGCATCGGAGGCACAGCGTGCGCGGATCGAGGGCTATGTGGACCTTGCGAAGAAGGAAGGCGGGCGTATCCTGCTGGGCGGCACGCGGCCCGATACCGATGACTGCCGCGACGGCGCCTATTACCTGCCGACGATCATCGACGGCCTCGATCACAGCTCCGCCGTCTGTCAGGAGGAGATTTTCGGCAGCGTCCTCGTCGCCCTCCCCTTCACGACGGAAGACGACCTGGTGACGCAGGCGAATGATACGGTCTTCGGCCTCGCCTGCGGCATCTGGAGCCGGGACCTGACCAAGGCCTGGCGCATTGCCGGGGCGATCAAGGCGGGCACGGTCTGGATCAATACCTACAAGCAACTCAGCATCGCGGCGCCGTTCGGCGGTTATAAGGAGAGCGGTCTCGGGCGGGAAAAAGGCATACAAGGGCTGCGCGCCTATCAGCAGGCCAAGAGCATCTATCTTGGCGGCCTTGGCGGCTAGGCAGTCCCCTTCCCGTCCATAACAAAGGAACAACAAGATGGGCAATGTCGATACAATCGGATTTATCGGTCTCGGTGTGATGGGAGAGCCCATCTGCCGGAACATGACCGGGGCCGAGCTCGGCCCGATGGTGGTGTTCGATCTCGCGCCGGAGCCGGTGGCACGGCTTGAGGCCGATGGCGCCCGCTCCGCCGCCTCCGTGACGGAGGTCGCGAAGGCCGCCGATATCATCTTCCTCTCCCTCCCCGGCGGACCCGAGGTCGAAAAAATCATTCTGGGGCCGGACGGCCTGCTGGAAAACGGACGCAAGGGGCAGATCATCGTCGATATGAGCACCTGCCCCGTCGCCATTGCGCGCAAGGCCGCCGCGGCGCTTCAAGAAAAGGGCATGATCTTCGCCGATGCGCCGGTCGCCCGCACCCGGCAGGCTGCCATCGACGGTACCCTCAGCATCATGGTCGGTTCCGATGAGGAGACGTTCGAGACCTTGCGCCCTTATCTCGCCGCCGCCGCGACCGATATCACCCATTGCGGCGGGGTCGGCACCGGTCAGGTTCTGAAACTGATCAACAACATGCTGCTGATCCAGTCCGTCGTCGCTCTTGGCGAGGCCCTCACCATCGGGGAGCGGGCGGGCGTCGATCGCGCGCTGCTGGTTGATACCCTCTCGAAGGGATCGGCGGACAGCTTTGCGCTCCGCAACCATGTGAAGAAGGCGATGCTGCCGCGGGAATTTCCCGTCGGTGCCTTCGGTACGGATTACGCCACCAAGGACATCACTTACGCTCTTGAACTGGCGACCGATGCCGGGGTCAAATCCCCGGCGGGGGAACTGGCAAAAGCAATGCTGGAGAAAACGAGTGCAGCAGGTTATGGCGCGGAATATTTTCCGGTGCTGCTGAAACTGATCGAAGGGGAGAGATAATGGCCGAGAGCCGGTATGATGTTGTCGTGGTGGGGGCCGGAAACGCGGCGCTCTGTGCCGCCTTAAGCGCGAAGGAAAACGGTGCGAAAGTTCTCGTCCTTGAATGCGCGCCGGAGGATTTGAGCGGCGGCAATTCCCGCTTTACCGCCGGGGCGATCCGCTTCGCCTATAACGGTCTTGACGACCTTCTCGCGGTCATGCCGGACCTGACCGAGACGGAGATTGAAACAACGGATTTCGGCACCTATACGGAAGACCAGTTCTTCGACGACATGTTCCGCGTGACCCAGCACCGGACCGATCCGGACCTCTGTGAAGTCCTTGTGCGGCAAAGCTTTTCCACGATCCGCTGGATGCGTGAAAAGGGCGTGCGCTTCGTGCCGATCTACGGGCGGCAGGCCTTCAAGGTCGACGGGAAATTCAAATTCTGGGGCGGCCTGACCGTGGAGGCCTGGGGCGGCGGGCCAGGCCTTGTCGACGCTCTCCTGACGTCCGCGGGAAAGCATGGCATCGACGTCTGGTATGAAACCCGCGCGCTCGAGCTCATCACCGACGGGATCGCGGTCACCGGCGTAAAAATCCGCCGCAAGGGAAAGATCGAGGAGATCGGCGCGAAATCCGTCATCCTCGCGGCGGGCGGTTTTCAGGCGAACACGGAAATGCGCACCCGCTATCTCGGGCCCAACTGGGATCTCGCAAAGGTTCGCGGTACGCCCTATAACACCGGCGACGGTATCCGCATGGCGATGGACATCGGGGCGAGCAGCGCGGGCAACTGGTCCGGCTGCCATGCCGTCGGATGGGAGCGGAATGCGCCCGAATTCGGCGACCTTGCCGTCGGCGACGGGTTCCAGAAACATTCCTATCCCTTTGGCATCATTGTCAATGCAAAGGGGGAGCGTTTCGTCGATGAGGGGGCGGATTTCCGCAATTATACATATGCGAAATACGGCCGCGAGGTGCTGGCCCAGCCCGGCCATTTCGCCTGGCAGATTTTCGATGCAAAAACCTTGCATCTGCTCCGCGATGAATACCGCATCCGGGAGGTGACGAAAGTCTCCGCCGACAGCATTGAGGAGCTGGCTAAAAAGCTCGAAGGGGTAGATCCGGAAGGCTTTATCGCGACGGTCAAGGCCTATAACGCCACCGTCCAGACCGACATCCCGTTCAATCCAAACGTCAAGGACGGGCGTGCAACAAAAGGCCTCTCCGTTCCCAAGAGCAACTGGGCCAACCAGCTTACCGACGCCCCGTTCGAAGCCTATGCCATTACCTGCGGCATTACCTTCACCTTCGGGGGCTTGCGCATCGATACGGACGCACAGGTCCAGAGCACGGACTACAAGCCAATTCCCGGCCTGTTCGCTGCGGGCGAGATGGTCGGCGGGATATTTTATAACAACTATCCCGGCGGCACCGGCCTGATGAACGGCGCCGTCTTCGGCAAGATCGCCGGCAAATCGGCGGCGGCGTATATAGGCGGCAAAAGCTGACCTGACGGCGCAATTGGCCTGTGCTTAGCGCAGTATCAGATGAAGAAAGGGAGGCCGGTTAGAGCCTCCCTTTTTGTTGGTCAGCTCGCTTTTTCAAGCGCGGCGTCGATGACGCGGCGGAGGTCGGTGGCCTCCTCCCCTACATGTTTGAGGATGGCGTCGACATCAGCCTGGGAAAGCTCGCCTTTCTGCGCCCGGAGCGCAGCATTGACGAGGAAGGCGCCGCCCTCGAGGAGGGCGAGGATGGAGGCGGAGGTAATGGTCATGGTTCAGCTCCTATTTCCGTTGTCCGCCTCGGCGGCGTGCCGCGCCTCCAGCAGGATCACCGACTGCGCGCTCAGGCGGCTGAGCGCCGCCGCATAGTCCGCATCGCCGGTGCAGCTTTCCTCCGCCACCACGCTTGCCGCGCGGATATCCCGCAACGTCGCTGCGTTATCAATCGTCCCGTCGAGGATGAAATTCTTGACGATACCCATGGTGGTCGCCAGCCCGTCACAGGTGAGCAACAGCTGATCGCGCACGGAAAGCTGGCTGAACGAGGTGCTGCAGGCCGCCAGTATCAGTATCAGAGTGGCAAGGATCGCGCCCTTCATTTCTGCGCCTCGGTCGTGATGGCGGCGCGGATGGTCATGGCGGTGAGTGCGGCGAAGACCGCCTCGATCATGTCCTTCAGCGCGATTTCATCGAGCAGATAGCTGCCGACCGCCGCAACGATCGCGAGGAACGCCGTGACATAGGTTTTCTTGCCTTTCAAATAGTCCTTCATGAGTAAGGTCCTTCCATTAGGGGATGGGCGCATTCCAGATATTTCGCCACCGTGCCGCGCCCGAGCGGGGTGTTGTAATGCCTCTTCCAGTAGGCGGCATGCCCGGAGATATCTTCCGGGATCGGCTCCGGCACCCGCCAGTAATGAATGCGGCAAATCGCCGTCGCATATCGCACGTTCCAGACAAGCTGGGAGGCTTCCGGTACACCCTCCCCCGCCATCAGCAGCCGGAGCCGCCGGAGAAGTGCCGGACGCCTGCCGAGATAGCGGAGAATGTCGTCATAGGTCGCCGGTTCGCACTGATAGAAACCGAGCGCCGGGCCGCCGATCTGGCGGAGATGGCGAAAGCCGCTTTCGACCAGCCCGGTGCCGAGAAGGAGGTTCTCCGCATTCACACCGCCCATCTGCAGGACGTTTAATGTCGGACGGATGATGAGGTCGCGTAAATCCCGGATTTGCATGGCATTGCTCCGTCGTGAAGGCCGTAAACTGAAGGAAATGATTGCATGGAGAATGAGTCTTCTGCGGCATCCCCCGCTGCGCGCCCTGGGGCGTTCCGCCGTCTTATCCGCGGCACCACCACGCCGCTTGCCTCCATCTTCGGGAGCGGTTTCCTGGTGGTCGTCTCCCTGCTGGCGAGTACGGTCGGTCCCTATTCGCTGTTCGCCATCATCGGGATCTGCGCCTTCGCCTATGCAATCGGATGGGTGATCCGCCACAACATCCGCCATGTCGAACCCGCCCTTGCCGCCGCATCGCCGCCGCGTACGGTGCGCCTGCTGGAACAGCTCTCCGACATCACCCTCATCCCGGCCTATATCATTTCGGTGACGCTGTATTTGCGGATTATGGCGTCCTACGTCCTCGGCTATTTCGAGGCCGATGCGGAAATTTATGAGAGGCTGCTGACCAGCGGGATCATTATTGCCATTCTCCTGATCGAGCTAACGAAGGGCCTTAAAATCCTGGAAGGGCTGGAACGATGGACCCTGATCATCACGCTCGCCATTATCTTTCTCATGATCGGCAGTTTCGCATTCTATAACGCCGCTGCCCTGACGGCGGGCACGCTGATCCTGCCGCGGACCTGCCCGATCATTCCCTCTGGCAGACCATCACCATCCTGTGCGGTATCCTGATTGTCGTGCAGGGGTTCGAGACGACCCGCTATCTTGGCGACGAGCTGGATGCCGATACGCGCATCCGGGCCAGCCGGACTTCGCAGCTTTTCTCCGCCGCGATCTATATCCTGTTCATTTTGGTGGCAACGCCGATGATGCATCTGTTGAGCGGCGAGGCCACGGGCAACGGCCTGATCATGCTGGCGACCGAAGTCGCTGCCTGGCTGGTCGTGCCGCTCGTATTCGCCGCTGTCTTCAGCCAGTTCGGCGCCGCCATTGCCGAAGCCATCAGCGCATCGGGCAATATCATGGAACTAACCCGCCACCGCCTCACGACGCGGGTGACCTATATCTTCATCTGCGGCCTTGCCATTGCCCTCACCTGGACGGCGGATACGTTCGAGATTCTGGCGCTCGCCTCGCGGGCCTTTGCCTTTTACTTTTTCCTGCAATGCCTCGTCGCCTGTGATGTCGCCAGGAAAAAAGGGCTCAAGGCCGCCTTCGCGATCCTTGCCGCCCTTCTTCTCTTTATCACGATCTTTTCGGTGCCCGCCGGCTAAGGCTCAGCGGCGCCCATCCTTGTGCGAGAGCAGCAGCGCATAGGCCATGTCATGGAACGGGCTTTCCAGCCCGAGGCGTTTGCTCTCCCGGCAGAGCCAGCCGACAATGCTCTCCAGCTCCAGCGGCTTGCCCCGCTCCAGATCTTCGAGCATCGAGGCGCGGGTCGCCGGGTTGGTGGCGGTCACCGCGAAATGCAGTTTCTTCTCCGCAATATCCGGCTCGATATCGACGCCCTTCGCCTCGGCGAGCGCCGTGACCTCCTTCATCGCTTTCAGGAACAGCGCCTGCATTTCGGCTGAGTCGCGCCAGCCGCCGACGGGTTCCCGCGTCAGGCAGCCGACCGCATGGAACGGCGCGAGAACGACATATTTCTCCCAGATCTGCGGCATCGGTTCTTTCAGCGCATGGGCATCCGTTCCCTGAGACTGAAGCGCCGCCGCAATCTCGTCATGCAGGGCCATGTCGCGCGGCTCATACGGTCCGAAGACGGAGCGGGTCAGGCTGCCGGTGCGGGTGATCTGGCCCGGTGCCTCGACCACTGCCGGCACATAGGTAATCCCCGGTGAAACATGATCAACGCCGTACATCTCCGCCAGCAGCTCGATCCCGTAGAGGCCGTTCTGCAGACTGATGATTTCCGTTTTGGGGCCAATCATAGGGCGCATATCCGCCGCCGCCTGATCCGTGGACTGTCCCTTTACCGCGAATAGCACCGCATCGCAGACGCCAAGCGCCGCCGGATCATCGGACACGGCCGCGAAATGCACCGTCTCGACACCATTTTCCGAGGTGATGGTGAGGCCGTCTTTCAGCAGTGCATCGCGGGTTTTCCCCCGCGCCAGCACGACAACCTCCATGCCGGCTTTGATCAGCTGCGCCGCGAAATAGCCGCCAATGGCGCCGGCCCCGATAATTCCGATTTTCAGTGACATTTCCTATCCTTCTTCTGGTTAGCGCACCGGTCTTCAGGATACGGTAGGAAAAATAACCGCGCCCGGCAAGCGCCAAACGTCAGTAATCCTGCCTTACCGGCTGAAGGCCGATCGTTTCCCGATAGAGGATCGAGACGAAGGAGATGAAAACCGCCAGCACAAAGGGCATGATCAGAAAGCTGGACAGCAGGAAGAACAGCATCCCAGCCAGATTCGGCTTGTTCAGCAACACCAGCAGCAGCATCGGCATATATATCAGGACATAGAGCCCGACCACCGCCACGATCGACAGCAGAAACGTCCCGACAAGCGAGAAAAACATCTCCAGCACCGATTTGGCGAAGTTGGTTATGGCCAGCGGCTGATCCAGCGTAATCGCCGGAAAGATGAACATCAGCGGCATGAAACAGAGCAGCAGCAACGCAACGAACAGGACAAGCGATGCACTTGAGCCATCACCGCCGCCCGCCACATATATCCGCGCCAGAACATAGGTCATCACCACATAGCCGATCAGCGCCCCGGCGTATTTGATCTCGCGCAGGCCGAAGTGAAGACCGAACCCGGCGTTCTCCCGCTCGAATCCAAGCAGAGTATAGCGGCTCCAATAGACGGCGAAGATCGCATAGAGCAGTTCATTAACGACAAGGCGGAAGTAGTCGGCGGAGGCCAGGATATTCGTCTCCAGCCAGGACACAAGCCCCGTCATCATGACAACCGGCACCGCCCGGACCAGACAGGGCCAGCGATGATGAATCACGAAGCGAAAGGCCTCCAGAAGGCAGGCTGTCGGCTTGACCGGGCGCGTTAGTTCCATGTCCATGACAATAGGGCCGATCCCCTAACTAATCTTTAATCCGGGCTCTATGACAATCGAGAACGGTCCGGAACCGGAGAGGCGCCCTTTGACGCCCGCCTGTCTCATTTTTTGAGGGACTTTTCCCGTGTCTCGACCCGCAAGTCCGCCAGCGAACGCCGACGACGACGGCCGAGATAGGCAATACCGACAAGCGCCGCGCCGAACAGCATCAGACCGGTGGTCGACAGGCTGCCAGAAGAGAGCGCGCCCTCGCTCGGATTTTTCTCTGTTTTCGTCGAAAGAGCAAGCTCGCCCGTTTTCACAACCTTGTCTTCCGTTGACGGAAAAAGCCAAGCCACCAGCGTGCCAAAGCCGCTTTCCGCCGCCTGCTGTTCTTCATTGCAAGTGGCCTGCTCCTGCGTAGACAGGGGTTTCAGGCAGTCAGTTGAAGACGGAACCGCGTGGCCCGTCTTGCTGGCCGCCGGTCCCAGCGCAACAGCCGCACCGATAATAAGGCCCATTAAAATCGCAGCAAACCGCGTTTTCTGGAGGTGAACAGACATGGAAAGCCCCATTAAAAATCAATTTTCGATCAGTTGATCGTTTGAAAAGCAACTGTTGGAAATACAACAAAAAAGGGAATTTTTTGATTAGTATGCGCGGATTTTACCACGATTTCCGACGAATACCAGTGGTTTTTCGTTTATGGTTAACGAAAAACCACAAAATCCCAAAAAGTCCCTCAAAGCTGCTTTCGCACACTGAAGGCAGTGACACGGCCTTCCCAAGCCTGAAAAACTACATAGCGATCCTTTGTGACGATAATGTGAAAAAGCGATTGTGGGGCGCTCCGATTGTGGTAATTTACGCCATGGAACAGCTTATCTCCCTTGCCATCGTCAGCTTCGGGCTGGCCGTCATTCCGGGACCCAATGTCGCGCTGACGCTCGCGAATTCGGTGCGCTACGGGGCGCTCTACGGCCTCTGGACCGTTGCCGGAACCACGGTCGGCGTCGGGTTGCAGCTGCTTCTTGTGGTGCTCGGGATCGGTACGCTGCTGGAACTTGCCGCCGATATCCTCACCTGGATGAAATGGGCGGGCGTCCTGTATCTGATCTATCTCGGCTATAAAAGCTGGTCCGCCCCGATTGACGATCTGTCCGCGATCAAGGCGGTCAAGGCACCGGTGTTCGGCCTGTTCTGGCGTGGCCTGATGGTGGCTATCCTCAATCCGAAGACACTGATTTTCAATGCCGCGCTGCTGCCGCAGTTCATCGCGCCCGAGGGGGATTATGTCTCGCAGTTGGCGATCGTCGCCTTTGTCTTCCTGACCGTCCTGACATTCGTCGATATTCTCTGGGCGATGTTCGCGGGCGCCCTGCGCCCCCTGATGTTCCGGTTTCAAAGACTGCGCAACCGGATCACCGGGGGTTTCCTGATTGCCGCCGGTCTTGGCCTCGCCCTCGCCGAGCGGAAGTGAGCAACCGGCGACGCCGCCGCCTTAGCCTTCAAAATCCGGAAAAAATCCCTCCGTTTCCTCATCGAGAAAGCCGCGTCCGCCGCGCCGGTGATCGGAAAAATCGAGCTCGCCCCGGCGGCTCAGATCATCCGACCGCTCATCCGCACGGCTCTCCTCCTCAAGTCCCGCCCGCACGCGGCTGCTTTCCGTATCCCGCCAGATGCAGCCCTGCAGGATTTCATGAGCCGGAAAATTATCATTGGCCTCGACCTCCTCCCCGTCATAGGAAAGATAGGCCGCCTCGGCGCTTTCCTCGATAAAGGCGTCACCGCCGAGATCCTGTTCCCGCTGATAGGCTTTGTGAACCAACGTCATCATACTACTCCCTTAACTTTCCGGTTGTTGAACCTGGTACTGCCCGCGCCGACGCATTTTAATGCCGGCGATATAGGCGCTGATCGAATGGCCGAAGCCCGGCAGACGGACCGTCCGCCCGACATGCACATAGCGTTCCCGGCGGGTCGGGCCGTCGCCCTCGACATCACCGCTGAACGGCAGCCGCGCCAGCACATCGCCGCGATTGACATAACGGCTGACGCGGATCGACCTGGAATAGCCATCGGCGAAGGCCTGATTGCCGATGCGCGGGCTGGCGAAGGCATGCACCCGTTCCACCTCCAGCGGCATCGCCGCCAGCGTCGCCAGCGCCCCGCCCATGGAATGGCCGGTCAGCACCACATCGGTGGCATCCTCAAGGCCGCGTCGGACCGCGCCGAGTATCTGCCAGAGAGCCTGATAATAGCCCTCATGCACCAACCCCTCCCCGATCCAGGGGATCAGGTTTGTCGAGAGGTTGCTGCGATAACTTTTGACCTCCCGCCCGAACAGGGAGGTGCCGCGAAAGGCGACGACCGTGATCCCGTTCTTGCTGCCGATCCAGGCGAAATGCTCCCGGCTTTCAATCGGCAGATAGCTGTAGCCGAGCCGCCGAGCCCGCATCTCGCCGTCCGGATCATAGGCGATTTTGGCGCAGATGGCCGCTTCGAACGGGCTCATCTGTCGTCGGCATTCTTGTTCTGGCCGACATTCCCGGCGATCAGGTTGAGGATCCGGAACAGCCGGTCGAGCCATTCCGCCTCCCATCTCGTCGGCGTCAGGGCCGTGAGGACCGTCGCCAGCGTGACAAGACAGGCCAGCCCCTCGACCGCCAGCCTCAAGGCCTCCCGCCAGTCGAAATAAGTGACAAACGCGCCCACGGCATTTCTCCTTGTGAATTTACAGATTGAATGGCCGGAAATTCTGGCCAATCCAGGCGGCAAATGTGGTTAACGCCGCAACAAGGCTTCCTGTGATGCCGATAACTTTAAGCGCGCCGCGCCCCATGCTGACCTGCAGGGTGAGGCTTTTCACATCGTCGCGCAGCTCCACCATATCGAGGTGGAGATTCTCGATACGCACCCGCATGGCGCCGAGTTCCTGTTCAAGATTGTCCATGGAAGTCCTCCTGCGGCTGCGGTGTTTGCGCGGGCGCAATTGCGGGCTGGCGGGTGGTCCGCTCAGGCCGCATCCGTTGCGCATTCCAGTATTCGCCCGTGGCCTTGAGGCAGCTCTGACCGCTCGCGTCGGTTTCCGTCAGCGACCATCTGTCCCGCGATTTCGTCGCGAATATTTCGGTCAGCACCCCCCGGTTATCGAGGCCCTGCGCGATCAGCAACTCGCCATATTTCTGCGCCATATGCAGGCGCAGCTCGCTGCGCGGCAGGCACAGGCCGACGGCCCCGGCGGTGGCGACGGACAGAAAAAAAGCGGCCCCGAGGACCGCCGCTGTCATCGCATATTTCATGATATCTCCCTTCCCTCTCATGGCTTATTCCACGGCCTGGATACTGAACCAGGTCGCGACATTGCTCTCGATGCTGCGACTCGATCCGCTGTCCTGCCAGGCGACCATTTCGAAATAATCGCCCGGACTGACGGCCAGCACCGGCGAAACAAAGCTCTGCATGGTAAAATGGGTTTGCGCGCCCATATGCTGGAACGGCCGCCCGTCATAGGTGGAGGAGCCGTTCTTCTGCACAAGGATCTCCCGCGTGCCCGATGTGTTGCTGTCCCAGCGCGCCTGACCGCTCACGATCACCTTGCTGACGCCGCTCGGCACCGTCAGGCGGCTGTTGTTGGTGCTGTTGTCGTGATAGTCATCCGTATCATAGCTCTCGCTTCCCCAACTCAGGACGACGTTCGAATCGTTGGCAATTGTCTGGTTGGCGGTCAGCTTAACCAGTGCCCCGGCATGGCCGCCACTGCCGCCGCCGTCCGATGTCGTATCGCTGAGGCCAAGTACATCCAGCCCGTCGCAATAGAAGAGCCGCGTCTCCCCGTCCAGCACCTGTCCCGCCGCGCCGGAGGCTGTCTTGACGGTCGCCGTCTCGCCGCTGGTGTTGGTGACCATAAAGGGGCGCTTGATGGCCGGGATGATGAAGTTGAACGCCCCCGCCGGTGTGCCACCGATGACATGATGCCAGGCGGTGCGGAACTCGGCATCGCTGAGGGTCACATCGCCCGCGCTCGGGTCATGATCCGCGATCTCGTCACACAGCGCGGATTCCAGCTTCGCATCCGCATCGTTGGAAGTGACATAGGCGAGCGCTTGGCTCTCGGCGATTTGCGGTAAATCCAGTTCTGACATGCTCAATAGTCTCCGTTGCCGGAAAGCCCCGGCCGATGGTTTCTGAGAGTTGATAGAGGGTGAGATCAATCTCCGGCACCGCGCTTTCCGCGGCGTCGAAATCGGCGTTGAAATCCTCGACGCTGTAGAGATATTCCGTCGCGTCCGAGACATATTTCGACACGCTCGCGCCGCCATGGGTGAAACGGAGCTCATAGCGCTCAAACGCCTCCGACAGCGGCACCAGCCCGTTGAGCGCGCCGCCGCCGACGCGGGTCCGCCGCTGCCAGCCGAGGGTGAGGTCACCGCCGCTCCGCACCGCCGAAATCTGCACGGGCGCGTAAGGCTTGAGGTCTTTCCCCGACAGCGCCCGTACCGTGACCGGCGCCGCCTCGATCAGACGGCCTTCCCCGACCGCTTTCCAGCGCCGCGGCACCTCGATATCGCCAAGCGCGGAAAAGCCCCGGCCCAGATCACCGGGACGCAAGAGGATAACCCGCTCCCCGACCTTATGGCCGGCCATCGCCCCTTCCGTGCCGCGCCGTCCGCGGATAAAGGTATCGAGGCGATAGCTGCCGTCGCCGTTCAGGGAGACATTGGCGAAATGCACGATCTCGTCCCCCACCAGCAGGGCATTGCCGCCGTTCAGCAGCGCCGCCCCCGTGATGCTTTCGAGTTCGTCCCCGCCGTTCACAAAGCGGATATCGAGGGTCGAGGTGGTGTCCGTCTGCCAGGGTGTGCCGGGATCGGCAAGGGCACCGAGGGCCACGCCCCAGACAGCCTCTGCGGCCACCGTTCCCTCCAGTTCGAAACTCTCCGTATCGAAGGCGGAATAGAGCGCCCCTTCCGACCAGCCGGACGGATGGCCGTCCATGGCGTAGTAGAAACGGCTACCGCTGCCCGCCGTCGCATCCTGATCGCGCAGGAGCGGCAGATCGAGCAGGAACAATTCCGCATAACTGCCGCGCCGGATCAGCGCCTGTTCATAACCGCTGCCCGCATCGCTCGACAGGGCAGAGCTGTAGGAAAGCGGCGCGAGCGTGACCGCCTCCGCCTCCAGCGTGATATCGGCGCCAAGCCGCGACTGCATCAGCCGCGCCGAGGCCGCCCCGCCGCCCAAGCCAACCGTCACCACATCCGCCGGATCGAGCGCGAGATATTTCATCGGCAGAGACAGGCCCAGCGTCTGACGCTCCGCCCAGGCGGAATACAGCGTTTTTGCTGCCGCCTGCCGCGCCTGATCCGCCGTCAGCGCCATCGGCAGGTCGCGGGCCAGCTGGTTGCGCCCGAACATGGTGGCGACCGGGCGGAAGCTGCGCTTCTCCATCTGCGTGCCGACCTGATAGCCCGCATCGGCAGCAAGGTAGGAAAGCGATATCCGCTCCGGCAGTTCACTCTCCTGCAGGCGGCGCAGATCGGGCGGCGCCAGCATGGCGGAATGATCGAGGACGATGCCGCTGTCCGCGCTGTTACGCGGAATGAAGTTCAGCTTGTAACCGCTTTCAACGGCGTCAAAAAATCCGTAATGGCTGAGCGGCGTCAGTGCCTCGTTCACCGGCATCGGCCGGTTGATCACATAGCCGGGAATCCCGGCATCGAGCGCGGTGACATCGATATCCCCGGCCGCTAGCCCCGCCCGCCCGCAGAGATCGGAAACGATCTCGGCCAGATCGGCGGGTGCGCCGCTCGCCCGC
>PAKP01000006.1 GCA_002706985.1 Sneathiella sp.
GAAATAGGCGATATCTGTTGTATCTGTCATTCTCATTTCCTCTCAATATCGATCGGCTCTGGTGTATATTTTGCGCATTTCCGTCAGAATACAATAACCCACAAGAAAACTTGATCACAAACGTCAGACCCGTGAAATAAACCTTGGTATTGGTTCCTTCTTTTCATAAAATTTCCGACATTCTAAAACCACTATGGTCAAAGCACATGGCCCGACGGCTCAGAAACGCGCAGCTGCACACGATTTCGCTCGACAACAACAGCAGCATGGCCCTGCACCAGCAGCTTTTTCTCGCTTTGCGGCAGGCAATCCTCGAAGGACGGTTAAGGCCGGATACGCGACTGCCGTCCAGCCGGTCGCTCGCGGCCGATCTCGGTGTTTCTCGAAATACGGTCCTCAACGCCTATGACCAGTTGACGGCGGAAGGGTACCTCATCAGTCGGGTTGGCGCCGGCTCCTATGTATCGGATCAGTTGCCAGACGATCTGTTGCAACGCAAGGGCGGCGACGTTGTCTCCGGTGTCCGGGCGCGGGATGTGTATCTGTCGAAAATGGCCGCGCCGTTTAAAGGTATGCCCATCAAGGGTCAGTATCGGGGCCTCCCCTTTTCACCCGGCCTGCCCGCGTTGGAGGCCTTCCCCTTTGAGGACTGGGCAAGGTTGCTTGCGCGTCACTGGCGCCGCCCGGGACGGGAGTTTCTTGTCGACAACCCGATTGGCGGAGCAAAGGTCCTGCGCGAGGCCATTGCGTCCCATCTCGGCCAGACACGGGCGGTACGATGTCACTCCGATCAGGTCATCGTTCTTTCCGGCTCCCAACAGGCGATTCATCTGGTCGTTCGCGCCTTTGCGGAACCTGGCGATTCCATCTGGATGGAGGAACCCGGATATCCGGGCATCCGCGAATCCATCCTGGGGGCCGGGGCCCATCCGGTGTCCGTGCCGGTCGATGAAGAAGGCTTTTCGCTTGAACTGGCCCGCAAATTGGCACCGGATGCGCGTCTCGCCTGTATCTCGCCGTCACATCAGTATCCGCTCGGCCAGACCATGTCCCTCGCCCGGCGCCTGGACCTTCTCCAATGGGCGAAGGAAGAGGGGCGCTTTATTCTGGAAGATGATTATGACAGCGAATATCGCTACACCGGTCGTCCGCTTTCATCCCTGCAGGGGCTGGATGATGACAACCGGGTTATCTATGTCGGCACCATGAGCAAGGTCATGTTTTCCGGGCTGCGGGTCGGGTACATGGTAGTACCGGAAGATCTTGTGGATGTGTTTCTTGCGCTTCGCCGCTCAATAGACAGCCATTCCCCTGCCGTGCCGGAAGCCGCCCTCGCGGATTTCATAAATGAAGGCTATCTTGCCGCCCATATCCGACGGATGCGGCTGCTGTATGAGGCCCGTCAAAAAGCGCTCGTTCGGCTTTTAAAAGAAAAACTCGGTGACATTATCCACGTGGATGCGCAAGGGTCCGGCATGCATCTGGTTGCCTATCTACCCCCGCAGATCGAAGACAAAGAAATCGAGCGCGACGCCCTCAAAAACGGGATGCTGGTTCGCGCGCTTTCCGGGTTTTACAGCCTGCCGACAGAGCAGAACGGCCTGATCCTCGGATTTGCGGGCACCTCGGAGGAAAAAATGCCATATTTGGTCGATAGGCTCTCCGACATAATTCGCAGCAAGGCCGTATAATTCTGAATGAGACAACTCCTGCTTTTTCTTCTACTCGCACTCGTCTTTTCCATCGCCATGGGAGACCGCCTCTCTGCGGAAGAACAACATGCCATCGCAATGCATGGCGATCCCAAATACGCCGCCAGTTTCCTTCACTTTGGCTATGTCAATCCAGAAGCGCCTGTCGGTGGAACTCTCCACCTCAGCGCCATCGGCAGTTTCGATAGCCTGAATCCCTTTCTGCTGAAAGGAGTCAGTCCGCGCGGGATCGGCGATGTCTATCAGTCCCTGCTCTCCCGGTCCCGGGATGAACCCTTTACCCTCTATGCCAATATCGCACAATCGATCGATGTGGCGACAGACCGGAGCTGGATCGTCTTTCATATTGATCCCGGAGCCCGCTTTTCCAACGGACAGGAGATCACAGCAGAAGACGTTTTAGCTTCCTTCGAGGCGCTGCGCGATGAGGGCCGGCCAAACGTTCAAAGCTATTACCGGAAGGTGAGGAAAACAGAGATTCTGGGAACCCATACAATCCGGTTTGAGTTTGAGGAAGAGGGGCGCTACGAGATGCCTCTGATCATCGGATTAATGAGCGTTTTGCCGAAGTCCACCGTGACGAACTCCGATTTCAACAAGTCCTCTCTGTCCCCGATTCCCGGTTCGGGACCCTATCTTATTGAAAAAGTCGAGGCCGGGCGGCGCATCGTCTATCGGCGTGACGACAATTTCTGGGGGTGGCACTTGCCGCAGTATCAAGGCCGGTTTAATTTCGAGAGAATAATCTACGACTATTTCCGGGATGACGATGTGGCGCTGGAAGCCTTCAAATCCCGCAATATTGATGCCCGGTTCGAGCAGAGCGCCGCCAAATGGGCCAATGCATATGATACTTCCGATCCCGGCACCGGTTTTCAAAAGGCGGCGCCCAAGCTTCAGATTCCGGCGCCGATGCTGGCATTTGTTTTCAACACCCGCCAGGAGAAGTTCAGCGATCTCCGCGTGCGCCAGGCGCTCACCCTCGCCTTCGATTTCGAATGGGTCAACGCCAATATTCTTTACGGACTTTACCAACGGACTGAGAGCTTTTTCGAGAATTCTCCTCTTGCGGCAAAGGGCCCTATCACCGGAGCGGAACGAGACCTGCTCAGTCCGTTCAAAACGGAATTACCGGATACAGTCTTCAATGATGCTTTCCATCTTCCCCAAACCGATGGATCGGGTCGATCTCGAGAAAATTTACGCCGCGCACAAGAACTGCTTTCCGAGACCGGTTACAAGATCGACGCAGGTATTCTCCGCCATGAGAAAACCGATAAGACGTTTACCATCGAATTTCTTGTCAACAACAGCGAGTATATAAAGCTGATCGCCCCCTTTCAGCGAAACCTCGAGACCTTAGGGATTCGAAGCACGGTCCGTCAGGTCGACACGGCCAGCTACCAGAACCGGGCGACCAATTACGATTTTGACATGATCATTAACAGCTGGGGCCAGTCTCTTTCACCGGGGAACGAGCAGGCTTTCTATTGGAGCCGTGACGCTGCCGCGACCCCCGGTACGCGCAATTATCCGGGAATCCGCCTCGCATCCGTTGACATGCTAATTGAAAAGATCACGACAGCCACCACACGCAACGCGCTCGTCACCGCCACCCGCGCCCTCGACCGGGTTCTGCTAAACGGCTACTATGTCATCCCGCTCTATTTCACGGATCGGCAATGGCTCGCGCATTGGCCAGACATCAAATTGCCCAGAGCGCCCTCCTTCTGGGGAACATCGCCGGACCTCTGGTGGCACGAATAAATGCAAGCAGGTATCGGGTCAGTCAAACCGCTTCTTGTCCCGCCCGCGCCAGATTTCGCGGCTAAGGGCTTCAGCCTCCGAAAAATCAAGCGATGGTTCGGCGAGTTTGAGTGCAAAGGCAAGCGTGCCGATGATCGCGAGTTCCGGTATGGGCAACTCCAGCTTTCCCTGCCACATCCGAAGCAGTGCGGCAGGTGCAAGCTCTTCCTCCCGCCATTTATAAACGCTCTGATCCGTCATCGCGGGCCACTCCTGCACCTCCGTGCGACCATTCACCAGGGCGTCAACGAGCGCCGGTTTCATCGGATTGCGCTGCACTTCACCCCCGCCGCCTTTGAAAATATACCCATTCGGCTGGGAGAGAGCTTTGATCGTCTCAAGATGGAGCGCTTTATAGGGCGGATGAAACACCCCCTGAAGCTGATACGGGGCCGCAAACGGGTTGAGATCGCGCCCAAAGGTATTCACCGCCGTGCGAACTCCCAGAAAGGGACGCAACTCAAATAGCGACTGGACAGAGGGGCAGAACTTCTCCAGCCCCAGATAGACGAGGTTATGATCCCCGAGCTGTGCCGCCGCATTTGACAAAGAAGCTGCCTGCGGGACGCCAAATATCTCAAGCCCCGGGCGGGTTGGCGCATATCCCTCGGCATAGCCTTCAATACCATGCATCAGGATTTTATACCCTTGATCGGCCAAAAGGATTGCAGAGAGAATAAACCAGGGTTGCTGGCGATGCCTGTCGGCGTAGGATGGCCAGTCGAAATCAACTTCCGCCGTAACATTTTTTTCAAGAAAATGATCCCGGGCGGCGGCCACCATTCCTGCCAGTTCCTCTCCCGTTTCACCCTTGCGGCGCAGCAGTAGAAGAAAGGCGCCAAGTTGCAACGGCGCCACCTCGTTTGACAGCACCATATTCATGGCGGCCCGGGCTTCGTCGAATGTCATATCACGCCACATCTTCGGGCCCTTGCCGAGAATGCGGACATACTGTGCGAACGGATGATCCTGTGTCATGTAGGGAACTTTAACAGAATTCGGAGGCGGGTCAGAAAATATCAAGCAGGCGCTTGAGGTAATCTCTTTCCAGCATGCTGCGGGCGGAATCAGACAGCCGCCGTTGCACTTCATCGCGGATCGAACGGCTCTTGTTAAAGCTGTCCGCTTCGCCGCGCATCATTGCATCGCCGGCATTCCGGCCCTGACTGCCTTCATCATCCAGAGGGCGCCCAAGCGGATCGCGCCCCTGCCCGGGCTGACCGGGACCGGCGGACTGCGTGCCTTGTCCCTGTCCGTTTTCCATCATCTGCTGGGCAAGCGCTTCCGTTCCCTGACGCAGGCTTTCTAGTGCCTGACCTTCCGACTGCAGGGCGGACTGTCCCTGCCCCTGCTCCAGCGCTCCGCGGGCATCATTCATGGATCGTTCCGCGCGGCCCAAGGCTTCCGGAATTTCGCCATTCTCTCCGATCCGCCCCATCAGCTCGCCGAGCATCTGACGGATAGCTTCCTGCACTTCGGCAAGATCCTGAAGATTTCCGCGCTGTCCGGACTGGCCTTGTTGGCCCTGTTGGCCCTGCTGCCCTTGCTGTCCCGGTTGTTGGCCATTCTGCTGTTGCTGGCCGTTCTGACCGCGCTGGTTGCCCTGCTGGGGCTGTCGGCCTTGTGATTTACGGAATGTCTGATCAAGCAGATCCTGCTGTTTCTGCATCAGTTGCCCAAGTTCGTTGAGCATTTCCTGAGCTTCCTGCTGACCGGCCGAGGGCGGGCGGGCCTCCGCTGCTTTCAAATTCTCCATGATGTTCTGAAGCTCGCTCAGCAACTGACGCGCTGCATCCCGGGCCCCGCCGCGCGCAAACTGATCAATGCGGTCCAGCAGCTTCTGAAGATCCTGCGATTCGATAAGCTGATCCTGGCTGTTAGGATCGCCTGTCGCCTGATTTTCCATCGGCTGGGCCTGTTGTGCCAGCGCCTGAAGGAAGTTTTCCATGGCGATTCGCAATTCTTCAACGAGCCGCTTGATCTCTTCATCACTGGCATCGCTGTTGAGCGCTTCCATCAGGGCTTCCTGCGCCTTTCGAAGCGCGGCTTCCGCCATCGACAAATCGCCATTTTCAAGATGCAGCGCCGTATCCCAGAGTATGTCCACGACCTCATCAATAGACTTCTGGCTTTCACCATTCACAAGCATCGCCCGCGCCGTCGAGAGCGACAGCTGTACCGTCATGTCATTATTGAAGCTTTCGGGCAAGTCGGCAAGTGTATGCAATACCAGCGCAACATCCATTCTGCTCTCTTCCGGCTCGGTGACCAACTGCTTGCGTTGCTCAATCAGGGCCTTCGCCACCGGATGGGTAAAAATCCGCTCCGGCATGACGAAATTCAGCGCTTCGGAATACCCTCGCTGGCCAAGCTGGTCCTCCACAAACAGTGTCAATATCACCGGTAGCCCCGCCCAGGGATGCGAGGTCAGTTCATGATAACTCTTGCCCACAACCCGCTTGGAACCGCGCCCGGGGGTCGGCAAGGCAAGGTTAATCTTACCCTCCGCGGCATCACGTGTGATCTCGCCACCGATATTCTCCACGCCATAATCATCCAGCGCCTGATACTGCAGGTTAAAGGCGGATCTCTCCGTCACTTTCGGCTCGTCAAGAAGGGTTACGGTCGGAACTTCATCCGGTATGATATTCAACTGCCACTGCGCAATGACCTCACCGTCTTTCTCGATCTTCACATCTGCCGGCTGCTCGAAGGACGTTTCAATCTGAAAATTCCGCGCATCGCTCGCGGAGAACTGTTGCCGTTCATCCCCAATGATCAGGACAGGCACCTCTCCTTCACTTCCGAAAACATGTGCAATGAAAGAACTTTGGGTCGGGACAACATATGTCTTTATTTCAGCGTCGCCGCCTTCAGACTGAGATAGCAGGATCGGCGCCTGCGCCGTATAGGCAGGCGGTGTAATCCAGGCTGTGACATTGGTGGGAACCACGGGGCTTCCAATCCGGGGGGTTACAGCCGCAGAGAGCCGCTCCACCGAGCGCGGACCGGCGACAATAAAGGCGGCAACCAGCAGAAGAATGACAATTGCCCGGAAGCCATAGTTATCCCCGGCCCCCATATCGAGGCGCGGACCACCGACTTTCAGACCCACCAGACTCCGCCGGAGTGTCTTCTGATACACCCGCCACATCAGATTTGATGATGTATTGTTTATTTTCTCCGCTTCTGATGTTGCCCCGAGGGACTGCAGGGGACGATGGCGCAGTTGATTGCGCTGTTCCAGATAGCGAAGCGCGCGGGCGCGCGTTGGCCGTTCAAATCGCCTTATCGCATAATACAATGTGTAGAGAGCGGCCGCCACAAACAGGACGAGCGCCAGAATATGAAGCCAATTGGAGGTATAGGACCAGATACCAAGAAGCGACAGACCAATGAATAGACCAACGACGCAAAAGAACAGCCGACCACGGCGCCATAGCCCTTCCAGAAGAAGGTTGGCTTTCGCCAGCAGAATACGGATTTCGTACGCTAATCCATATCCGCTGTCACTCGTATCGTCGCGACGCGGCATTCATCCTCGATTCACCCCTCGAGCCATGGTGGCAGTATATCAAGTTTCAGCAATTCTTCCAAGCTCGGACGTGCCCTGATCACTTCATATTGATCGCCCTTCACCAGAACTTCAGGCACCAAGGGCCGGGTATTGTAGGTGGAAGCCATTACCGCGCCATAGGCCCCGGCACTCCGAAATACCACAAGATCGCCGCGCGCGAGGTCCGGCATATCCCGCTCCCGCGCAAAAGTGTCCCCTGTTTCGCAGACCGGCCCGACCACATCCGCAGGCGTATAGACGCCCTTTTTCAAATCTTCCCGAATCGGGTCGATATGATGATAACCGTCATACATGGCCGGACGGATGAGGTCGTTCATCGCCGCGTCCAGAATGACGAATTTCCGCTGCGTCGCCTGCTTGATGAAGATGACTTCGGAAACAAGAACCCCCGCATTCCCGACGATCAGACGGCCAGGCTCAAAAACGATCTGACAGCCGAGGTTGCCGATTGCCTCCAGCGCGACCGCCGCATAGGCGTTCGGTTCTGGCGGAATATTGGCGTCATAGGGAATTCCAAGCCCGCCACCAAGGTCGACGCGAGAAATATCATGCCCCTCACTGCGAAGCTGCTGGACAAGTTCCCGCACCCGGTTGAATGCGTTCTTGTAAGGTTCGAGGTCCGTCAATTGAGAGCCAATATGCACATCAACGCCTTTGATCTCAATTCCCGGCAACGCGGCGGCTTCGGCATAGATGCGCGAGGCATCCTGCCAGGGCACGCCGAATTTGTTCTCCGCCTTGCCGGTGGAGATCTTGGCATGGGTTTTCGCATCCACGTCCGGATTGACGCGAAACGTAATGGGCGCCTTCAGGCCCATGCTACTCGCGACCTCGCTCAGCAGATGAACTTCCGGCTCCGATTCCACATTGAACTGATGAATACCGGCTTCCAGCGCATAGCGCATTTCCTCCGGCTTCTTGCCGACCCCGGAGAAAACAATTTTTTCCGGCGGAACGCCCGCCTCAATCGCGCGGCGGAGTTCTCCTTCAGACACCACATCGGCGCCCGAGCCAAGATTGGCCAGCGTGCGGATTACCGCCTGATTGGAATTGGCCTTGAGCGCATAGCAGACGAGCGCATTCGCTCCGTCAAACGCGCCGGAAAATACCTTGTAATGCCGCTTCAATGTAGCGGTGGAATAGCAATAGAACGGCGTGCCGACGTTCTCGGCAATGACGCGCAGAGGAACTTCCTCGGCATGAAGTTCGCCATTCTTATAGTTAAAATGATCCATTTTCAGACAATCTGTAAAAAATCAGCTTTTCTTGAGCTCGGATTTCGGGGCATCCGGTGAATATTTGGGCGGGCTCTTCACGCCGCAGGCCGCAACGGAAAAAGCCGTCAGCAGGATGACAAGCATCGCCATAAATGAATGTTTCATTTCACATTCCTTTCCTCAGACCGGATTTTCCGCCAGCGAGCAGTCTGCTCCCGCACATTCGACGGTGCCGTGCCGCCATAACTTACCCGGCTGGCAACGGAATTCTGAACGCCAAGCACCTTATATATATCATCCGTGATGCCGCTTTCCACCGATTGCATCTGCTCGATCGACAGGTCTTCAAGCCCGCATTTGTTGTCTTCCGCCAGCTTTACAAGAGTGCCGGTAACATGATGCGCCTGCCTGAAAGGCATGTTCAGTTTCTGCACCAGCCAGTCGGCAAGATCGGTCGCCGTGGTGAAACCGGCGCCGGAAGCCGCCGTCATGATTTCACCATTTACCTTGATGTCGCGGATCATCCCGCTCATCGCGGCAAGGCAGAGCTGCAGGTTGTCGGCCGCATCGAAGACCGGCTCCTTATCCTCCTGCATATCCTTGCCATAGGTCATGGGCAGCCCCTTCATCATCATCAGAAGCGACGTGAAGGCGCCTGCGCTGCGCCCCGCCTTACCCCGGATTAACTCCGCCGCGTCCGGGTTTTTCTTCTGCGGCATGATGGAGGAACCGGTCGAGAAGCTGTCGGAACATTCAACGAAACGGAACTGCGCGCTCGACCAGATAACGATCTCCTCGGCGAGCCGGGAAAGATGCATCGAGCAGATGGAGGCAAAGCTCAAGAACTCCAGCGCGAAATCCCGATCTGAGACACCGTCAAGGGAATTGGCCGTCGGCCGGTCGAACCCCAGCGCTCTTGCCGTCTGCTCCCGGTCAATGGGAAAAGAGGTGCCGGCGAGCGCCGCCGAGCCCAGAGGGCTCTCATTCAGGCGCGCCCGGGCATCTGCAAGCCGTCCGCGATCGCGCGCAAACATCTCGACATAGGCAAGCATATGATGACCGAACGTCACCGGTTGTGCCGCCTGCAGATGGGTGAAGCCCGGCATGACCGTATCGGCTTGTGCTTCCGCCTGATCGAGAAGCGCATCCAGAAGGTCCGCAAGTTCCCCATCCAGATGATCCATGGTATCGCGCACCCAGAGCCGGAAATCCGTCGCCACCTGATCATTCCGGGACCGTGCGGTGTGAAGCCGCCCGGCGGGATCGCCGATCAGTTCGCGAAGGCGCGCCTCCACATGCATATGGATGTCCTCAAGCGCCGTATCGGTCTTGAAATTCCCCGCCTCGATCTCACGAAGAATTGTCTGCAATCCTTCCTGAATTTTTTGGCCATCTTCCCTGGAAATGATATTGCAGTCCATCAACATACTGGAATGCGCCATTGAACCCATTATATCTTGGGCGTAGAGCCGACGGTCAAAGTCAATGGAGGCATTGATCCGTTCCATGATTTCGGCGGGGCCTTTGGCAAATCTGCCGCCCCAAAGCTCGTTTGCGCTCATTTTCGGGCTCGCTTCGTAACAACTGGATGTATAAAAAATAATGATGACACGACCCATGAAGTTCACAGGCCTGCTGTTCTTGCTTACATTTACAGGGCTTGTGGCGGGAACATCAACAGCTTTCTCTGAAAATATGGATGCATTGCTCACCGGAGAGATGCAGAATTTTGCCCCTTATGATACGCCCCGGCCGTTCAAGGATTTTACTTTTCTTAATGCCGATGGCGAGCAGGAGAGTGTTTCCGACTATCAGGGCAAGGTCATCTTACTGAATTTCTGGGCGACATGGTGCGCCCCCTGCCGTAAGGAAATGCCGAGCCTTGATCGGTTGCAAGGCACTCTTGGCGGCAATGATTTTGAAGTTCTTGCAATCGGTCAGGACCTTCAGGGCATGGAAAAAGTAACAGGTTTCTTCACCAAGCTTGGCATCCAGAATCTGGCCGCCCTGAATGACAAGACCGTCAAGTCAGGGCGAAGTTCCGGCGTTTTCGGCTTGCCCGCCAGTATCCTCCTGAACAGGGACGGTGAAGAAGTCGGACGGCTTGTCGGTCCGGCGGAGTGGGATACACCGGAGGCGATGGCTTTAATCAGGCATGTTATTGCCGGATCATGAAGACGATGGCGGGCCATCTTTCTTACGTTTGAGGAGAAAAAGCCGGAACACCCGCTCGACACCCCAGCTGATTGCCAGATACAACGCGGCATTTGCCAGCGTTACAATCATCAGATCAGCGCCCAGCCCGTAATCCTGTTTCTTAACGCCGATATAAAACTGAAAAGCCAAGATTAAGAGAAGTCCCGCACCGGCAATCGATCCGACCAGCAGGCGTAACTTCCCGTCCGTCCAGGGTACTGCCATCAGGCACAGAAAAGTTGCCGCCTGAAACACCGCCGCCCAAAGATCAACACCGAGGTCCATCATTCGCTGTCAAGAACCGTCAACGCCACATCGACCATCGGACGAAGCAGCGCTTCATTCGGATTAACCTTGCCGATAACACGAATTCCCTGCATGACGCCCACGAAAAAGGCGGCAAGCGAGGCAGCGTCCCGCTTTGACTTGAATTCGCCTTCGCTCTTTCCACGCTCTATCAACTCTCTCAGGGCCGCTTCCATATCCTCGAAGAAAATACGAACCCTGTCGGCGCATTCATCATCCCGGGAACAAAGCTCAACCGCTGCATTCGTCATGAAACAGCCCCGACGCTTGGGGTCCATGACCTGCTTTTGCGTGAACACATACATGAACTGGGAGAGAATGTCGCGAGGGTTCCCTTCCTGCCTAAGAACATCCGTACGAAGCAATGCGCCGGTACCATACTGATCCAGCGCCGCGAGATACAGGCTGTGCTTATCGCCAAAGGTATCGTAAAGGCTGCCGCGATTAATGCCCATGCAGTCGACGAGATCCTGAATAGATGTCGCCTCATAGCCTTTCGCCCAGAAAGCCTGCATCGCCTTATTCAGCGCTTCTTCGCGATTAAAGCATTTTGTTCGTGCCATATACCGATCCGTCCGGCGGTCTGATGATTACAGTCTGGAGAATAATTATATACGGGTTTCCCCCGGAAGCAAAGCCGCCAACCCTTCCCTATATGTAGGAAATTTGAGGGAAATCCCGAGCTCCGACTTGATTTTGCTGTTCGAGACACGTTTGCTGTCCGAATAGAAGCTCCGTGCCATCGGACTTAAATCGGCGGCCTCGAAATCAACCAGCGGCGGTGGCACAACCCCCAGCAGCTCTGCAGCATAGCTGACGACGTCCTGCGGCGGCGCCGGTTCATCATCCGCCACGTTATAAATCGCTCCCGGATTAGGCTTTTGCATCGAGGCAACGAGAATTGCCGCGAGATCGGCCACATGAATACGCGAAAAGACCTGACCGGGCTTCACAATCCGCCGGGCTTTCCCGTTTTTCAACGATACAAGCTGGTTCCGGCCCGGCCCATAAATGCCCGGAAGCCGGAAAATATGCAACGGCAGACCTCTGGTTTCATAGAGGCCGCGCCAGGCTTTTTCTGCCTGCATCCGTCTCTCCCCGCGCTTGCCGGTGGGGTTATAGGGGCTCTCCTCGTCAACCCAGTCACCGCCGAGATCACCATAAACCCCCGTGGTGGAGAGATAACCAATCCATTTGAGGTTCGGAAGGCCCGCAATCTGCTCTCTCATTTCGTCATACACCGGATCGCCCCGGTCATCCGGCGGGATCGACAGGAGAATATGGCTGACGTCCCTTGCCAGATTAGAGAAGTCAGCTATCGGCGATCCACGGCGGAACGGAAAAATTGAGAATTCACCCGTTTCTCCGTCCAAGGGAGGCGTGCGGCTTGTGCCCAGCACCTCCCATTCCGGATAATCCGCCGCGATCTGCCGCGCCGTGAAGCCGAGGCCGAAACAAAAAAGCTGCTGTGTCATTTTACTCCTGCGTGGCGGACTGATCCGACCGACCAAGCATAACACGCGCCGAGACCGATTGCTTGACGGAAACCAGAAGTTCCGCTCCGCCCTGCGGTGCCGGAGCAGATTCGGCTGTGGCAGATTTCATCATCATCGGACGAGCGGCCGCGTCCATGGTCTGCATCGGATAAATCTGCACGAAATCGACATTTCGGACATGATAGTCTGATCCGGGCATCACCTTGTTCAGCCGTGCAACCTCATCAAGGGCCTGCTGATATATCTGCGACCTGAGATCAGCCCGCAGCGCCTCAAATTCTTCAAGGGATGGTGTGAAATCGACATCCGAAATCGTTACCTTGTAGCCAGGGCTGCTTGTCTCTTTCGCGCGATCCTGCAACCCGGCGAGTTTCGCCTCAGGGATACGCGCCTCGGCGCTGACATACCAGCGGTTCAGGCCCGTCTGATCAAGCTGCTGACGTGATGACGTAATGCGCCAGTCCACATCTGACGCAAGTGTATTGAGCGATGAATCAATCCGTGACTTGAGCGCGCCCGCGTCTTCCTCCTGCTGCACCAGCTCGATATAAGCGGAGACCCGGGCCGTATCGGTTTTTACCCATCCTTCGGTCGTCAGGTTAAGCACGACCTTATCCTGTTGATTGTGATAATTGTGGGGCATTTCTGCCGCTGCGAGAGGAACAAAGCTTAAAAAAGCGATAGTGGCGATAACCAGTCTGTTCATGCTAGAACTCCCAATATAATCAATTTTATTTTTGGCACTTAGGGTCGAATCAAGACCAATTTAAGGCATTTAATGTTCAGGCGCTTTTTATCCATAAATCTAGTTCTAGCGTGCTCCGCCGTACTTGTCCCGCTTGTTGGGCAGAATGCGGTGGCGTCTGACGGCATCCGCACCCAGGAAAGCGAGTATGAAACATGCCTTACCTTGACCCGACGGGAACCCCAGAAAGCCTTTGAATCGGCCCTTGCCTGGCGCGATTCCGGCGGCGGCTTTCCCGCCCGTCACTGCGTCGCGCTGGCACTGGTCGCCATGAAAAAATACGATCATGCCGCCATGACGCTGGAAGAGCTGGCCGAAGACA
This sequence comes from Sneathiella sp., assembly GCA_002706985.1. Lineage (GTDB taxonomy): Bacteria > Pseudomonadota > Alphaproteobacteria > Sneathiellales > Sneathiellaceae > Sneathiella. The sequence goes on from PAKP01000006.1 coordinate 13,378, forward strand.
TGCAGTCATCCGGTTCCGAGCTGCTTGTCCCCGTCCTGATGCAGGCTGCCAATGTCTGGCTGCTGGGTGAAAACTACGGGCGGGCGGAGGCGATGGCAACAGCCGGACTGACGATTGAACCGGAGAATATTGATCTGCTGATCGACCGGAGCCGCATTTATGCGAAAGTCGGTGAATATCAGAATGCCTTCGATGACCTTGATGTCGCACTCAAGCTTGACCCGGCGCGCAGCGACGCATTGACCTTCCGCGCGGCGGCATGGCGCCATCTTGGTGACAATAAAAGGGCGTTGGAGGATGTGGAGCTTGCCCTGTCGCTGAACCCCGACCTGCCCGATGCCCTGATCGAGCGCGGTATTCTCTATCAGACTGCCGGGAAACCCGATCTTGCCCGTAAGGACTGGCTTCAAGTGCTTGAGTTGGCAACCAAC
>PAKP01000007.1 GCA_002706985.1 Sneathiella sp.
CAACACCGCATAAACAGGCCGGATAGATGACTGCAAACCCATACTGCCTCAGATCAAAAAACTCTTGCATTTCAGGAGGCGTCCATAGATGACAACGCCTACAAGTCTGGCAAATTACCTTTGGCAGCGTTCTCCTTTTCCTTTTTGAGAATATCAAGCGCAACATCGACAATCATGTCTTCCTGACCGCCGACCATGCGCCGCTTCCCCAGTTCCATCAGGATTTCGCGCGTATCAACGCCATATGTTTTCGTTGCGTTTTCAGCATGGCGCAGGAAGCTGGAGTAAACACCGGCATAGCCCAGACTCAGGCTTTCCCGATCCACCCGCACCGGCTGTGTCTGAAGCGGCCGTATGAGGTCGTCCGCCGCATCCATCAGTTTGAAAAGGTCGCAGTCCGTTTCAACACCCATTCGGTTAAAGACGGCAATCATGACCTCAAGGGGAGCATTTCCGGCGCCTGCACCATTGCCCGCAAGAGACGCATCAACCCGTGTTGCGCCTTCCTGAACCGCAATAACGGAATTCGCCACACCCAGGCTGAGATTATGGTGGCAATGTATCCCGATTTCAGTCTCGGCCTTTAGCGACTGCCGAAGTGCTTTTACCCGTTCGGCAACATCGTTCATCATCAAAGCGCCAGCCGAGTCCGTGACATAGACGCATTCCGCGCCATAACTTTCCATTAATTTTGCCTGTTCAACAAGCTGGTCTGTCGGAAGCATATGGGCCATCATCAAAAAGCCGACAGTATCCATCCCCATGTCACGGGCAGCCTCAATATGTTGCTTTGAGACATCGGCTTCTGTGCAGTGGGTTGCGATCCGGACGGACCGCGCGCCAGCGTTATAAGACTCTTTCAGGTCATGGATCGTACCGATACCCGGCAGCAATAGAACGGCAACCCGCACATTCTCCACAACATCTGCAACGGCCTCAATCCATTCACGATCAGAGTGTTGTCCGAAGCCATAGTTAAAGGACGTGCCGGTCAATCCATCACCATGACAGATTTCGATCGCATCGACCTTTGCCTCATCCAACGCCTTTGCAATATTCTGCACTGTTTCTATGCCATATTGATGGCGGACAGCATGCATACCGTCGCGCAGGGTGACATCCTGAATATAAAGTTTTCCGGGGTTCGGTTTCTGCATGATCATGACACCATCTGTTTCATATTGGTTTCGACCCAGCGTTCCGCCACTTTCAGCGCCGCTGAAGTCATAATATCGAGATTGCCGGCATAGGCTGGCAAGTAATGTGCGGCTCCCTCAACCTCCAGAAAAACAGAGGTTTTCAATCCCGAGGCAAGACCGATATCCGGAATATTGACGGGATTATTATCCCCAATCACCTCGAACTGGACTTCCTGTTTGAGGCGGTAACCAGGGACATATTCCTGCACCGTTTCCACCATTTTATGGATGCTGTCTCGAATGGCATCCTGGTCTCCTCCCTGGCTCAGGGTGAAAACCGTGTCCCGCATAATCAGGGGCGGCTCCGCCGGGTTCAAAACGATGATCGCCTTGCCGCGTTCGGCTCCGCCGACGGTTTCGATCCCGGCCCGGGTAGTCTCTGTAAATTCATCGATATTGGCACGGGTTCCCGGTCCTGCCGATTTTGACGAGATCGAAGCTACGATTTCACCATATAGCAACCGCTCTGTCGCCCGTTTGATCGCATAGACAATGGGAATTGTCGCCTGACCGCCACATGTCACCATGTTCATATTCTTTTCCGCCAAATGCTCGTCCATATTGACAGAAGGAATGACATAAGGCCCGACAGCCGCGGGCGTCAAATCGATAACCTGTTTGCCATCCGCCTGCAGTATTTTATCGTGTCGCTCATGCGTTTGGGCCGATGTCGCATCGAACACGACTTCGATATCCTTATAGCAATCCAGCTTGAGCAGGCCATCAATTCCCTCATGTGTCGTTGCGACACCGAGGCGTGCGGCCCGCGACAATCCATCCGACTCGGGATCAATTCCGACCATCGCCCCCATTTCCAGAATGTCAGAGGTTCGTTGTATTTTGATCATCAGGTCAGTACCAATATTGCCTGAACCGATAATTGCCGCTTTGGCCTTCATTACTGTTCCTTTTGCTTTATATCCGTTGAACTCAGCCTGCGCCGAAGGCGGCGTGTACCGACCCCAGTCCTTCTATTCTCGCCTCTACGACATCTCCGGGGCTCACGGGCACCATAGGCCCCAACGCTCCCGAGAGGATGATGTCTCCCTTTTTCAAAGGGCGGCCCACCCGCGCCATAACCTTCGCGAGCCACAAAGCTGCAGTTACCGGACTACCAAGACACGCGATACCCGCTCCCATGGAGACCGGCTCCCCACTCCGTTCCATGATCATTCCGCAGTGACGGGGATCAAATTCGCTTAATTTTCTCGGCTGATGTCCCAACACGAACAGGCCCGAAGAAGCGTTATCGGCAACAGTGTCAAGTATGCGAATATCCCAGTTGGCAATACGGCTCCCGACAATTTCAATTGCGGCAACTGCATAGTCGATGGCCGATATCATATCTGCCGCTGTCAATCGCTCTTCATCCAGATCTTGTGAAAGAACAAAGGCGATCTCCGCCTCAACTTTTGGCTGGAGAACCACGCCGATATCTACTTCCTCACCACCAGGCACATCCATATCGGCGAAAAGCATGCCATAATCCGGCTGATCTACACCCAATTGCGTTTGAACGGCTTTGGACGTCAGACCGATTTTGCGGCCAACCAATCGCCGCCCTTCGGAAAGCCACTTTTCAGTATTTATGTTCTGCACCTGATAAGCGGCATCAACATCGCCCTCAGGCAGTAAATCCCGAATTGGATCGCAAGGTGCACCCGATAAATAAGATTGGTAAATTGCTTCAGCTGCTTGCTGTATATTCGTTCGATTACTCATTATTATTTCGCATTCCAGTTTATAAATACTTTGGCTGTACGATAGCTCTACACTCTCACTATTCAGGGCATTTTTCTTGAGCCCATACTCGGTGAGATCAATCACGTGGCCGTGATTGATCTCAAATCATTATGAACTTTGCTAATTCCAGAGTGAAAAGCAACGTACCAATCACCGGTAATCAAATAGATACCCACAAAACCGAACACTGCCATCGTGAAGCCAATATTCATTCGCATTACCATTAGCGCTAACATAATTATTTTGCATTAATTAAAAATTCTTTGAGTTTCCCTTTGAAAATTTTTCCGTTCATCGTCTTGGGTATCTCATCGACAAAATGAATACGTTTAGGACATTCCATGCGAGACAGCTTATTTGAACAATGAATGTTCACTTCTTCTTTGGAAAGCTCCACACCGTCATACAAATTGATTGCGGCAACAATTATTTCACCCCACTCGTCATCTGGAACGCCGAGCACAGCAACTTCTTTGACCGCTGCCAGCTCAGCGATAACAGTTTCAACAGTCGTCGCAAACACATTTACACCACCGGTGATGATCAAAGACTGCTTTCTATCCTTCAGAAACAAATACCCTTCGTCGTCGATATATCCAATATCATGCGTGCATAACCAACCTCCGGGGAAAAGAACAGCATCAGTGAGGTCCGGCATATTCAGATACCCCTTCATGATGCTATCCCCCTTCAGCCACAAAGTCCCAATCTCGCCTGGCGCTAAAACGTTGCCATTATCGTCCCGGATATTGGCTTCAAAATGCAGGCCAATTTGTCCGGCAGATGACAACAATTCGGGTCTATCTGTAAGTCCACGCAAATGATCACTGTAGCGCAAGTAGCTAACATATCCGCCACTTGCTTCAGTGAGACCATACAATTGAGCAATTTCGCAGTTCAGAGTTTCCATTGTTTCCCGAAGAAGACGCGGCGTAATCGGTGATGCGCCATATATCATTGTTCTCAATGATGTGATATCGTACTCATGCGCCCTATATTCATCAAGAATACGTTGAAGGACCGTAGGCACTAGGACTGTTCTCGTTACCTTTAATCTTGCGATATCGCTAAGAAAAGTAGAAACATCAAAAACCCCATCAGGAATGACGGTCGTAAACCCATTAGCCAGCCCTGAGGAATGCCCAACAAGAACAACCCAAGACGATTGAGCTGGGCGATAGAAGATATCATCTTTTTCAACCCCGAGAGACAAGGCTGTATTGGTCAGCGCCGTTGCGACGGCGCGCTCTGAAATCATCACCCCTTTGGGCACACCTGTAGTTCCCGACGTATAGGTGTACAGTACGGTTTCATCTCCCGAATATACAACCGCATCAAAATCACCGGATGTGTCAGAAAGCAACGTCTCATAATCCAGAGACAAGCCGTGACCGTCGCCAAATCCGATAACAGTGCAACCAATTTCCTTCAATTCAGCCTCAATCTCCGGTACTTTATCCGCACAGGCGGCGTCCACCAACAGAACCTTAGGGCAGCAATCTTTCAGAATATGAGCCATTTCAGTTGCGGAGTAGCGCCAGTTTATGCCGATGCGAATACCACCTGTCTTTATACTAGCAAACCAGTGCTCGTATACTTCCAGCCGTTCATGTGAAAGAATGGCGGTAACGTCACCCCGTCCCATACCGCAAGCTTTCATTACCAAGGCAAGTCGAGACGAACGGGCGTCAATTTCTCTCCAAGTAATGGAACGTTTACCCTGCAAGAAAGCAGCTTTGTGCGGTAAATTTCTACTACAGGCCTTAATCATTTCCGGTAGCATCTTCTTGTTCCCTCTTTGTATCTATTTTTTTACAGTTTCATGAAACTGGCGTTAACTTTATTCAACCAGATGCACCAGCAATAAGCCTTCGTTGGTCACTTCCACAAACACCGAACTCCCCATCAGCACGTGTTTTCTAGAATTTTGATCAACGCGCACAATAACTTCCAACCCTTCAAACAGTCGGACAACTGCCACGTCATACGGTGAAGGGATGCTGTCTTTGTAGGTTCGGTGATACGTCACCAGAGATATTATTTTCCCCATACCATTGGAAACAAAGCTTTCAAACTTATTATCCCAGCAACATGGACATCGTTGATGGAAATAATTCACCGGTATGCCAGTCTTTACACATCGGCGAAGAAATAATTTCCCATCTTTTATAGCAATGTTCTGCGTATATGTATGTTGCTCAGCCATGTTCATTAACCGCGCATCCCTAGAGACGCTTACTCCTACTTAAAATTAACGCTGCGTGATATTCATATCGGGCACCCATCCCCGTGACGACCACGGGACCGTCACCTACTATCTGTAACTTTCCCGCTTCATTTCTTATTTGCACCAGCGCCTCATACACCGGCGTTGCCCCCTGCAGATAGAACCCCGATATCTGCCCTCCTCCCGTATTCATCGGCAAAGCAGCGCCAGCCAACGTGTTGCCCTCAATAACAAAATTTCCAGCCTCTCCACGGCCACAGAAGCCGTAATCTTCGATTTGTTTAAGTCCGAGCACAGAGAAAGGTGCATATACTTCAAATGCCTCAACATCCTTCGGCGAAATGCTCGCTTTCGCATACAATGAGCGCGCAGCAATGCTTGCGCCAGTTTCCTCTTCAAAGGAGTGACCGCTTATCCTAAAATTGCCGTCATGCCCCTGTGTCGCCGCATGTATGTATGCGGGATGCGCTGCACTGTTGGAAAATTTATCGACACCGGTGACAACAACCGAGAACGCACCGTTGACAGGAAAAGCGCAATCAAGCAACCGAAAGGGTTCTACAACAAACGGCGAATCTAAGTATTCAGCAAACGTTAACGATGAGGTCATGCGTGCATGTTTGTCACCAGAAGCCCACATACGTGATGCGTTTATGTAAGCATGCAGATGCTCAAGCGAGATACCACACTCACTCATATATTTCGCGGCGTAAAGCGCAAATGCACCGGTCGCGCCGAACAGGCCTGCAGCACTTTCCATACCTTCAACGCCTGATATAGGCATAGCTCTTGAGAAAGCCTGCAGTGTGGTGGTTCCTGGACGCAAAGGTGCATCGGCAAAAACGCAAACCACAGCCGAGCACTGCCCGCTTTTTACGGCCATGGCCGCCACTTGTATCGCCTGCACGAATGAAGTGCCGGACGCGTCAATAGCTGCAACAAATGAAAGATCTTTGAGCGCAAGATCAAGCTGCAGCCGCAACGGCAATTCCGCAGAAGGTAGGATTGGGCTGCGGGCAATAATCATTCCATCCACATCTGCTCCACTCAGCCCGGCATCACTGATTGCAGCCACAGCAGAATCAACAGCGAGTTCACGTGGGCTCTTGACAAATTTACGACTGAGCTCACTCATCCCCATCCCTGTAATCGCAACAATGTTCTGCTTGTTCATCTTATTTCTTCTTCCTCATGGCCACTACCGTTTCTTTAAAAATTCTAACTCGCGGGTTATAAACTCTCCGAAGGATCAAGGCTGACTATAATACCGACTTCAAATAAACAATTGCTGTAGAGGTTGGGACAAAAGCGCCCCTTAACCAATTAATGCAGGCAGAAATGTCGATATAGAAGGGAATCCGATCAAAAGCGCGACAATGACCATTTCGCAAAGAAAAAACCAAGAGACTTTTTTGAATATCTGGTCCAGCGGAACTTTATCATGCACTTGTGCGTGAACGACAAATACGTTAAGGCCGACCGGTGGTGTAATAAGACTTATCTCGATATATTTGACGACAAGCACACCGGTCCAGATAAGATCCATGTCCAAAGCTTCAAAAATCGGCAGAAATACTGGTAACGTGACCAAAAGAATGCCTAACGGGTCCAAAAAGCAACCTAGGATGAGATAAACTAACGCAGTCACGATCATGGCAATGACTGGGCTTCCTGCCCATTCCTCAGCATAATGCCCCAACTCGACACTTAACCCGGATAATACGATAAATTGTTTAAAAAGAGTTGCTCCGATAGCTATAAAAAATATTTGCGCCGTGACGGTTACCGTTTCTTTCAAACTCGAGAAAATGTCTGATTTTTTACAACCATTAAAGCAACCAATTACTAGAGCGAGTCCTGCACCGACAGCCCCGGCCTCCACGGCAGTCACAAACCCTGAATATATGCCGAAGAGGATACCCCCGATCAGTAAAAAAACCGGACTCGTTTTGTAAAGAGAATTCCAACGCTCGGGCCATTGCGGTTTCTCTTTTGCCCTTGGCGCCAAGTGTGGTTTGAAATAGCAAATGACTGTGATAAGAACAGTATAAAGTCCAGCGGTAAGCAGTCCCGGTAGAATACCGGCTAGGAATAGTTTGGATACAGGTACCTTTGCTATTACTCCATATAATATGAATAGAATACTTGGTGGAATTAGTGAACCAAGCGTTCCCGAAGCGGCAACGACCGCCGCCGCCAAACCCGGATTATAGCCAGAACGAAGCATTTCGGGGACAGCCAACCGTCCAATAGCGGCTGCCGTCGCCATGCTGGAACCTGATGCAGCAGAAAATAACGCGCAGGCCCAATTTGATGCCATAAGCAAACCACCTGGCACACTATTCAGCCAAAGTCGAGCAGCACTGAAGAGAGCAGCACTGATTCCGGTGTGATACGCTATAGCCCCCATAAACAAAAACATGGGGATTGCAGATATACTCCAACTCGCAACCAAGTCGAACGGAGAATTACTTACAGCGCTAAACGCAACGTTGAAGTTTTTCACCAAGCCGATTCCGATAAATGAAATCAAACCCAGAGACACCGCAATCGGAACACGAAGGGCCAGCACAATCAGTAATCCGGCGACACCAAACCCTCCAATTAATAAATCAGACAAGACGCTTTCCCCTCTGGAACCCCTCCACAAAAATCCTCATATAATGAATGCTATTGTAGGTACGGGATGGTCACCGTTTATAAGGACTACTTTTTTAAAAAACATTTTCAGATCATCTTCCGACTCTCTGAGTTTATATTCCATTCTTCCAGCCCAAATATTCATCTCGTCAAGGGATTGCACCTGCATCTCAAACAGAGCAAAGTTAACATGTGCCAGATACTCGTTTTCACTGATCCGGTCGATCATCAGGTTAGAGATAATTTTCCGCATCGGCGACCTCGGTTCCTGGCTGTGTCGCGTCCCTGTCTTCAATTGGTTAATACGCGTCGCCAAGCGCGAACGGTTATCGTTTAGAATTGATACGTCCCGGTCCGGCAAAAAATCACCCTCGCCACGCGGGATCCAATAAATCATGTCGTCTTCGAGCAGATTTTCCCACTCATCATAACGGGATTCGTCTGCAAAACGGGCTTCTTTATAGATAAAACGCTCTACTTTCCGGTATTCGTCATCACTGATCACTGAAACGGTTTCATTCATTATTAAATCACCTTCTGGACTGGATTGAAATTTTCTTAAGAATACGACTTAAGAGAACAAAGTACGATAATGTCTCCAGAAGCCCCTATTAGGTGTCTCGTCCGAATAGTGCGATGTTATGGTACCATCTGCAGCAACTGTCTCTCTGCTTTCGCCACGAGACAAGTCCAGCCATCCTGGCGAGCCATGTAGCGCGCGCCATTGCCTGTCTCCAATTACTGCATCATCCGCCAACAAGAATGCAGAAGGGCCAAGGGCTGCCTCGCCCTGACGAAGCATTCTTCTGTTCACCGCATCTGGCGCGCCCTTCAAATACAACGGCGTGTTCCAGTTGATCGACTTACCTGCTGATATGGGCTGAATCACGACCATGCTGACTTCGGCAATGAACAAATTAGGGAAGATATATGTGTGAGGAGGACCCTTTGTAAGAATATCGTTTGCCTCATCCTTTCCGTACGCAGCTTCCATGCTTGAAACATAATCCGGGAAACGATCAGCTTCGACACCGAACCAGAACAACGGCTTCGAGTAAGTTTGCCCATACTCAATTTCTGCGTGACCATCGCCCATATCACGAACAAAAGCTTCTAATTTGTCTTCTTCACTTTTCAGAACATTTTCATATTTGTACTGAACCTGGATGCCCCGCGCGAATGAGTCATGGACATGATTGACGTGATACCCATCGGTATTATTTTCAACAAGCATTTTCCAATTAGAGTTGAATATGTGCTTTGTCCATCCACCGAAAAGATCAAGTTCTCCTTCCGGCGATAGATTTGAGGCTCTGTCCAAAGCATGACGACCATTACCCAAATGATCTTCGAGAGATACGGGATTTTTTGCAAAAGTGGCAAACACAAAACCCCGGTAAATCGCAACTTTAGCTTTTCGAAGATCCAATTCCCCCCCTTTGTCACAGTAGCCGCCAGAAAAAGGTCGATCGACCAGATCGCCGTCGAGATTAAAAACCCAACCATGATACTGGCACGTTATAGCCCGACGACGTCCCTTCTCTTCCTGGCAGAGTAGGTTGCCTCTATGGGTGCAACGGTTCGTCAAAACGGTTGCTGTAGCGTCTCCGGTCCTGAACATCAGTACTGGTTCGCAGCCAATATGGCGCCGTATATAGTCTCCCCTTTTTGGCACTTCAGAGAGATGCCCGACAAACACCCAACATTCTTGGAAAATTTTATCCATCTCAAGGGCGAAAATATTTGGATCGGTGTATAGAGAACTGTGAATACCGTTATCTTTAATAAGGCCAGGGATATCAGCAGCAGGATTACTGATCGCGCTTATATCATTAGTGGTATAATTCATTTTCTTGATTCCTTATCATATGGCTTCGAAAAGAGAACGCATAAATCGCCCAAATCATTACGATAAAGGCAACAAGCAGACCAACTGCAGCGACAAGCCTGCTTGGCCAAAGATCAATAAATCCGAATACAATATCGACAACTTCATGGTCATGCCAACTATTGAACAATTTTCGGATTGCACCGGCGGCAAGCACACAGAGATATGACAGCGTCAATATTTGACCGAAACGGAGCACAACCCTTGAAGCCTTCTCAGAAAGCTTTTGGGTGAAAAAAGTAACGCTTATCAATTCTTCTCCACGGCCGCTCACCAGCAAGCCAATCGGTAGAAACACGATTGCGACCATGTAAAAGTTTGCAATGATTTCTATTGTTCCAAACAAGCTGAACAACTTTAAAAACCTGGACACGACATATACAAGAACATGTCCCGTCATCAACAGAACAACCACGGCCGCCACGACGCAAAGCGCAGTGACAACCCAATTGACTATTTTCTCTCCATGAACTTTCTCTGACAAAACGATTCCTCCTGAGCAGTCAAAATTTTCCTGAAATGACTGTACAACAGCAACCCACACGATTAGCTAAGGATGCTAGCGTACAATTTATAGATCTTCAGGCTTGATCTTGCTGAAAACATTGTCCTTCAGGGTCTTCGCGTATGCAGTCGGTGTGATTTCAGGTAAATTGTCAATGATGCCCTTCCACTTTATTAGTAATTCGCGGAAAGTAGCAATTGCTTCTGTAGCTCCTTCAATTTGATTTTCCTCAAAGCGCTTCGCAAGTACAGCTTCTTCACTCTTCAGAAACTCGGCATAAAGTGCATCAAGTTTTTCCTCATCCACCTTAATAAATTTGGTACCCTTTGCTTCCGCTTCCTTACGTGTTTTTGCATCCAAATCGACATACCCTTTAACCGCAGCATTCGCGATACCCATTGGCAAGGCATCAATAATAGCCTGCTTTTCAGTCGTCGATAAATCGTTCCATGTGTCCCGGTTCATTGTCATGAAGTTGATCGCTGGATAGGCACCTCTTTCTACAACGAGAACGGACTTAATGGTATCCATTAAGGCATAATTTGTAATCCATGCAATCGGCGCTGTGGCACATTCCACCTGCCCACCGCTCTGCAATGCCTCGACCATTTCGGCAGAAGTCATATTGATGGCCAAGGCTCCCACGGACTCTGCCCATCGCCCCGCCGTACTTAGACCACGAACACGTCGACCTTTGAGATCATCCAAGGATGTCACTTCCTCACGGCAAATAAAATTGTAATAATTCGTAGTTGAGTAATCCCCCAAGTGTACAAGTCCCCGCTTTTTATAGTCTTCGTTGCACTCAGGGTAAGCGAGATAACACAACTCTAGCGCAGCACCGTTTGCCGCCAACGAACCGGATGCATAAATCATGGCTTGGTTAATGACGTGATAATGAGGAAGCTCATTAACATAAACGAGTGAAATGACCTGCCCCGCTTCAGCCAAACCGTCCTCCACACCCGGACCAATTGCTTTTGCTTTCAGCAGCTCCCCAACAGGTGAGAAGCGAAACGTCAAACTTCCATTGGTTCTTTTCGCCACGTCTTCAAAAAACGGTAAAATCGCCTCCTGAGCAACGACATGATTTGACGACGTATATCCTGCGAATGTCAACTCTTTCGCACTTGCAGCCCCAGAACCAAATCCAACCAAACCAGCCGCCAAAATGCTATAAGCTATCTTGCTACGAATACTCATTGAATTCTCCCAATCTTTAAATTCATCATAATTATTCTTTTTAGTACGCCCGCCCTAAACGAGACTTTGCGAATGATCTGTGCCGACCCGCTCTATTGAAGCATGAGACCCCCAACGCTTTAGGTAACGTCGGATAGCGGCTCTCCGCACTGTCCTCATAATTAGTATATTTTAATAAATTAAAAATCAAGTAGTTTTTTAACATTGACAGTCACTATTTTTGTTTATATTTTCATTTTATAAAATTTTTGCATTTATATACTAAAGCAATGATCGAGGAAACCTTGCGTAGCAATTCTCAAGCAATCATGTTTGCACAGATCCAGATGGAACAGTAATGTTAGAATGCCGATATTAAGTCTTTCGCTATGCGTACGGACCCGGCTCCGCAATTTGCAGGTAGGTCTATGCCTTCGCATATGTACGAAACATTGCCGCAAATATTTCGGCGCATCATAGGCAACCCCATTGTATTAGAATTCGCTGGGTGTTCGGCGTTTCAAATTTGCTTTAGAAAATAGGAAACTTCACGAGGGAATGATATGCCTGAAGCCATTGAAAACAATTTTCCTGAAATAGGAAACTCTATAAAAATCGGCGCGACAACTATCAATTACCATGATCGTGGCGACGGCGCGGTTGTCCTTCTTATTCATGGCTCTGGCCCGGGTGTGACAGCATGGGCAAATTGGCGAAATACGATCCCTGCGCTTGAAGGAAATTTCAGGGTAATCGCTCCGGATATGGCTGGCTTTGGATATACTGAAACTACGGATGTTGTCGAATGTTCAGTAGAGCGGTGGGCGAAGCAACTGTGTGACCTTCTCGACGCGCTGGAAATCGGGCAGATTTCAATTGTTGGGAACTCATTCGGTGGTTCCATTGCGCTCGAATTCATTCGCCAGCATCCAGAAAGATGTAGCAAGGCCATTCTCATGGGCTCCGTCGGCGTTTCCTTTCCTCTCACTGAAGGATTAGACGCAGTATGGGGTTATCAACCATCATTTGATCAAATGAAGCGCCTGTTGAAATTGTTTGTAGCCGACGAAGGTCTGATTACGGACGATTTGGTTGAAATGCGCTACCGTGCGAGCCTGAGGCCAGGAGTGCAGGAAAGGTTCGAACGCCTTTTCCCAGAGCCGCGTCAGCGATGGGTCGATGCCCTCGCCCAGCAACGTGATGTTCTCAGTTCTATATCGAACAAGCTATTGCTTATACATGGGCGCGATGACAAAATTATACCAATACACGCCTCCGAACAACTTCACGAATTATTGCCTAATTCTACCCTGCACCGGATCGACGATTGCGGACATTGGGTTCAAATAGAACAAGCGCAACGCTTCAATTCGATAGTTCTGGACTTTTTGATTGGGCCACCGGACAAAAGTTCGCATGAATGAGATTGGAAAACCGGCTAGACAAAATGGATATGCTCACGAAGGGAGCAATAATATGATCAAACAACTTTTCGGACGCTGGAATATTGTAAGCTGGCGCCAAGAATTTGACGACGGGCGACGCTTATATCCTATGGGAGAAACGCCTGAAGGCTTCATGGATTATCAGGAAACTGCAAATTTTTTCTGCACAATTGTCCGTTCTGATCGCGGTAATTTTACAACCGGCGGACAATGGGACGCAGACCAGCAGGAAAAAGCCGAAGCGTATAATGGTTACTTTTCTTATGGCGGAACTTTCGAGATTCAAGGTGACCTTGTACTGCATCACGTCAAGTTCAGCCTATTTCCTAACTGGGTCGGGGGTACACAAAGACGTAAATTTGAATTAGACGGCGATCGTCTTCATCTTGTTGCGAGATTGGAGGATGGGACCCCGGAATCCAGAAATGCCATCATCGAATGGATCCGAGATGTCAACTGAAGTAGCGGGTAATTGTTGATGACAGACGAACCAAGAATTTCTATAATTGGAGGTGGGCAGGCTGCTGCGCGCACCTATGGCGTTCTGCGTAAACATAATCCAAATCTAAATATTTCACTATTCAGCGACGAAGAAATTCTACCCTATGAGCGCCCACCCTTATCAAAAGAATGCTTAGACGTCGAACATTCACCGGCACCTAGTTATGTCAATCCGGTGAGTGATTATGAATCAATTCACTCTAGTATATTTTTGAACACGGTCGTAAATACTATTGACCGAAGCAATAATCTACTCTGTCTCGAAGGCGGAGACACCCATTTCTACGACTATCTGTTGATCGCAACCGGAGCAAAACCGTGTTTGCTGCCCGATATGGAAAAAACCGACAACACCGTCATGACTTTTCGAACAATTAAAGATGCAGAAAGATTGGCGATGAAACTGACGTCCATAGAACGGATAGTCGTCATTGGCGGTGGTGCAATCGGAACTGAAATCGCAGCGGCGGCGTTTAAGCGGGGCGTCAAAGTGACGGTGGTCGAAGGGACCAGTCGCCTATTGTCGCGCTGCGTCTCTCCTCAAATTGCCGATTTATTCATGAAGATGCATTTCTCTCATGGCGTTGAATTACTTTTCGACAGGACCGTCACCAAGGCGCGAAACGGGACGGTGGAACTTTCCGACGGCACCGAAATTTCCGCCGACCTTATCGTCGTGGCAATTGGGGTCATGCCCAATACTGCCTTGGCGGAGAAAGCAGGCCTGAAGGTTAGCAATGGCATTAAGGTAAACGAATGCGGTAGGACAAGTGATGAATATATTTTCTCCGCCGGCGACGTTTCAAATTATTTTGACTCATTTCTCAGGCGCCACGTTCGACCTGAATCTTGGACCACAGCTAACATACAAGCGGAAGCCGCTGCACGGACAATTCTTGGCATACCTATTGAGACACCCCGCCCGCCGTTATTCTGGACAACCCAATATGGCTATGAGTTTCAAATGTGCGGAGACGTATTAACCGATGACGTTGACATACAAATTTCGGAAGAGAATACGCGAGTAATTGCACGTCATTTCGACGGACCAAATCTTGTCGGCATTACCTGCGCGAACCAACCCCGAGCGTTCAGGAAGCTAAGCAGAGAGCTCATTAATAGGGAAAGTATTTGAATGCTCCATGGCGCTACGTAATAGTATTTCGAGTAGAACTAGAGGAAAAAATGGACAAGAAACAAGCAGCCAGCGAATGGATTAGGGTCTGCAATATCACTGAAATTCCCGATGACATGGGGTTTAAACTTCAAATCGAAAACGACTATGCCATTGCAGCATTTCGAGTCGGTCAAGAATACTTTGTGGTCGAGGACAAATGTACACATGGCGCAGCGTCGTTGTCAGAGGGATTCATTGAAGGTTTTGAGATCGAATGTCCTTTCCACGGTGGGAAATTTGACTTGCGTTCTGGAAAACCCACTGCTTTTCCGTGTACATTGTCAATTCAAACTCATGAGGTGCGAATTGAAGAAAATGCTCTCTATGCGCTTATTTATCTAGATAAAATACAACCAGAAAATAATGACAGATAAATTCATGGTTATGTATCGTAGGACCTAGACAGTGTTGGATAAAATGAACAAAAATATGATCAGTAGCGTGGGTACCGATTTTTGGCAACATAAGGACTGATCTGTGGGTCTGCGATCAGGGCGACATGATAGTCGGCATTGCTCTCGGCCTGACCAATAAGTAACGAATGCTTCCAAAAATTGAGTAGAGAGCTTACTCGTAAAATGGTTAATTGAAGGAAATAGGGCAGAAAATATGGGATTGAAAGCACTAGGATATGTCGGAATTGGCTCGCAGGACCTTTCAGCTTGGGAACAATTCGGTAACAATGTGATCGGTTTTCAATGCACCGAGCGCACACCCTCGTTTCTCGCCTTTCGAATGGACGACCACCGCCAAAGAATTTTTATCGACAAAAACTCAACTGACGGCACATGTTTTTTCGGATGGGAAGTGGACAACGCAATAGAACTTGATTGCATAGCCAGCAAACTTGATGATGCTGGTATCAAAGTTGTCTTGGAACCAGCCCACATCGCAGACGCCAGATGCGTAGGAGGCGTTATTTCATTTAGTGACCCTTCCGGTAATCGTGTAGAAATATTCCACAAACCCCAAATCCTCAGCGCTCCTTTTATCCCCGGCCGTAATATTTCTGGCTTTCGTACAGGACAATTGGGTTTAGGCCACGCAGTTTTGACGGTAAATCGTATAGATGACGTGTTATCATTCTATACTGACGTACTCGGCTTCAAGGTAAGTGATTTCATTGCTGCACCATTTCGAGCATATTTTCTTCATGTTAACTCCCGGCATCATAGCTTAGCATTGATCGAAACGGGGGTTTGTGGAGTTCATCACGTGATGGTTGAAATGTATTCATTGGATGACGTTGGACAAACATATGATTTAGCGATAGAACGCGAAAGTGTTTCAGTTACGTTGGGAAGACATACTAACGACTTTATGACTTCATTTTATACGAAAACACCTGCGCCGTTTCTGATAGAATGCGGATGGGGCGGCAGGGAAATTGATCCTGAGAGCTGGTCCCCACAAGAAATAGTTGATGGCCCTAGCCTTTGGGGACATGATCGCAAGTGGCTTTCAACAGCAGAAAGAAAGCATGCTCGCGAAATGGCATTAAATACCGCTGAAAGGGGCATACGGCAGCCAGTTCAAGTGATGCCTGGAAACTTTGAAATCATGTCAGATCGATGCCCTTGGGCGGATACAGGAAATACACTTGAATTACTCGAAGCAGCACCTATACAATCAATGAAGAATAGGAAGTAAAGTGTCCAGCCTCGCCAGAATGTTGGCCATATTAGACGAGTTTACTGTCGAAACAAAAATTCTGACGGTCGATGATGTTGTCAATCGTCTCGGATATAGCCGCGGAACAGCATATAGGTATCTACGTGAATTAACAAATTCGAGCCTTCTGGCACATGTGGGAAGCTCTTTTACGCTCGGCCCGAAGGTAGTTGAGATGGATTACCTCATTCGTCAGAATGACCCTTATATGGATATTCTCCAGCCTCTCATGCGACAACTGAGCGATGGTCTGGACTGCGACATTTTACTATGCAGCAATTATCAGGGACGGACGGTAGTTAGCCATCATGAGCGTGGTCAAGAGCATCTATACCTGAGTTACAGCAGAGGTCGGCGCATGCCATTGTTCCTGGGAGCACCGTCAAAGCTCATTCTTGCATCGTTGCCAAAAGCGAAGTTACGCCGGCTCTTTGAAGAGAACATCGAACAGGTTCAAAGTTCGGCCTTTAGCCCCGATTGGGAGACCCTATACGCTGAGATCAAAATGATCCGGCGCAATGGTTATGCCATTTCAAAAAGTGAATTGGATCAGGGATATGTTGGCGTCTCGGCGGCGTTGGCAACCAATCCGCCTGGTAGCCTTTCAATGATATTTTCTGCTTCGCGTTTTGAACTTATAAACGAAAAACTAATCGTTAACATAATTCTAAAGGCCGCAAGTAAAGCGAACGACCTAATATTACAAATGAAAAATGATGAGAATTTGGTGGATTGGTTTAATGAAATAACAAAACTCGCCCCGCGTTAGAACTTGCAGTCGATCGCTGACAGGTGTTGTCATCTATAGGTGCTGTCAGGCGAGTGCGAACTCGCCTCCGCATGAAGTAGTATTAGGACTAAAGTGCTTCTGTTACACCGCACTAAGTTGCTGCCACTCAGCCAGTGCGGCATTTCGTTGGAGCTTGAATGTTTCTCTGTTGGTTAGGTGGCGCTCAAGGTTGAAATGGTTATGGAATGATGTGTGAACTGAGACGGTGCTGTCATGTCTGGATGGCGCTCCTATGGCAAGGTAAAAATGTGATGTTTTCCGGCGGCTGGGTGCAGTCATGTCTCCGGCCTTTAAACGCGGCTTTTATCTTACAACCGCCGGCCCTGATGTTTTTCGCTGGACCTGATCCCTATCAGACTATCGCGCTTGAGTGGCGCAAGACAGCACCTCGGGTTTTTCAGTCCTGACGATTTCCATGTCGCCTTTGTTTCACATCATCACGTAATCACTCCGCCAACTATAATGCCCAATAGGGGCAAATTCTAAATATTACTTTTCCTTAAGTCCTTTGTGAGGACGCTTCCTTGAACATCGGGTTGTATGTCGTCTCTTGTGCCATAACCACCCATGCGATACGGGCCATCTTGTTGGCCAGTGCGACGGCAACGAGCTTGAAAGGTTTTTTAGCCAAAAGCGATCGAGCCCATATGGCAAGCGGCGTGTTGGTTTTGCCTGACTTGATGCTGTAGAGGGCTGCATGGGCGCCAACAACAAGCAACTTTCGTAAATGCCGGTTCCCCATTTTTGTGATGCGGCCCAGTCGAGATTTGCCGCCCGTTGAGTGCTGCCGGGGAACCAGGCCCAGATAAGCTGCAAACTCCCGTCCGCATTTGAATAGGCTGGAGGCGACAATCGGACCAATACCGGGAATGGTCGCGAGGCGCACACTCACCTCGCTTCTGCGATGGGCTATGAGAATGGCTTTACTCAGTTTGCTAATTTGTGTGTCTAAATCGAGCAATGCTGTCGCCAAAGGCAGAAGTGCCGAGCGGGCGCTCACGCTAAGATCATCATTATCTTCTTCAAGAATAATGGTAATGAGGAGGTGAACATTGCGAGCCCCTTGAGAAACAACCATACCAAATTCAGCAAAATGTCCGCGCACGGCATTGATCAAAGCGGTCCGCTACGAGACCAGCAGTTCCCGGGCACTATGCAACATCAGTGTTGCTTGTTGTTCTTCGTTCTTTACGGGGACGAACCTCATGGAAGGTCGTGTAACGGCTTCACATATTGCCGCAGCATCAGCCGCATCATTCTTTTGTCGACGCAGGTACGGCTTTACATAGGCAGGCGGATAGATTACTGAAGAATGTTATCACTTGTCTCCGTCGGACGGATTTGCGTAAGACCACCTCGCCGTTCTCGTCGATGCCGTGAAGCTGAAAAACATTCTTTGCTATATCAAGTCCAATTGTTGTGATCTTCTTCATGATCGTGGCTCCGGTTAGAGGTTATATGTACCCGTACAGGATACATCAAATGACGCGGCGAAGCGCCATCCACAACATCAGACGAATGCGACGTAGTCTCTATATGGCGCAAAATGGTGTAACGGTGCCCCTACTATGTCGCGCTAAGTTGCTGCCACTCGACCAGTGCGGCATTTCTTTGAAGCTTAAATGTTTCTCTATTGTTTAGGTGGCGCTCATGGTTGAAGTGGTTGTGGACGGATACATGGATTGAGACAAATTTCTGCAGACTTCGGAGGTGCCGAAATTTCAGCATCGCCTGCTCTCGTCGTCGAAATGGCAGGTGTGAATTTTCACAGCGATTGTTCTTCCACCGACCAACCTCTTGAACTTCAGCATTTCCGATGATCTTCATAGCGGCACGATATGAACGTAATCTATCCGTTACAATCACTTGAGGTTGACCGTAGAGTTTCATTATTTTTTTAAGGAAAACCTTTGCTGCTTTGCGGTCGCGTCGCTTGGAAACAAAGGCTTCCAGCATTTCTCCTTCGTGGTCGACGGCACGCCACAGGTAATGTGTTTCGCCATTGATTTTGACAAAAACTTCATCCAGATGCCATCGCCAGTTGGAATGATTCCGGGGAGGATGAAGTCGTTCTTACGGATCTCACCCGCAAACATTGGACCAAATTTATTCCACCAATATCGGACTGTTTCGTGACAGATATCGATGCCGCGTTCATGAAGCAAATCTTCAACATTGCGAAGTGAAAGCGGAAACCTGACATACATCATCACGGCCAAGCGGATGATCTCGGGCGATGTCTTGAAATAGCGGAAAGGGTTCAGTTTTGTCATACTCGGAAGCTAGTCGACGATCAAACGCCCCTCAAGCTATTTTCTTCTGACGGTACCATGTCGATGCCTCGTTCATGGAGAGGGTTTTCGACATTACGAAGTGAAAGAGGAAATCTCGCATACATCATGACCGCAACCCGCTTTGATCAGAATTACTTCAATTTATCCCTTGCAAAAACGGAGCCAATGGTATGGACACCCGCCCTTGAGTTTTATGGCATCCTCGAGTGTGGGTATAACCCATATTTAAAGGAGAACAGAAATGGCCTTGACTCGTATTGGATTGGATTTAGC